>CAZLIJ010000204.1:0-3242 GCA_964559305.1 uncultured Oscillospiraceae bacterium
TTTCAGGTGTATGGCGTCAAACTTGCACCTTGTTGTGCACACGCCGCAGCCCAGGCACTTGTTGGGATCCACCACGGAAGCGCCGCAGCCCAAACAGCGCAAGGTCTCCTCTCTCATCTGCACCTCAGTAAAGGTCATTCTTCCGTCGCGTAAGTCAGCCACGCCGCCCTCTTTGCCGGGTATCTGCCTTGACACATTGTCGTAGCTCTGCCTGATGCCGTCAAAATCCACATTGTCCTTGTCGAGCGCCGTATAGTTCAGACGGTCTCTGCCGATGGTAAGGCTCTGGCCCTCCTGAACAAATCTATGGATAGAGATGGCGCCCTGCTTGCCGGCCGCGATGGCGTCGATGGCAAATTTTGGCCCGGTAAATACGTCACCTCCGGCGAAGATATCCGGCTGTGCCGTCTGATAGGTAAAGCCGTCGGCTACCGCTCGGCCTTTCGCGTCGGTCTTGAGAGTGCCCACATCCAGTGCACCCCAATCCACGCTCTGGCCGATAGCCGCGATAACGGTGTCGCATTTTAGGGTGCCCGTGTCGCACTTTAGCGCTGTAACTTTGCCCTCTGCTCCGATTATCTCAACCGGCTTGTGCTCAAAGACAATTTTTACGCCCTCTTCCCTGGCCTCGGCTATCTCCGAAGGGTCAGCCCGCATATCGCTTTCTTTCCTGCGGTAGGCCACCGTCGCTTTGACGCCAAGGCGCACCGCCGAGCGCGCCACATCCATGGCCACGTTTCCGCCGCCCACTACAACGACTTTTTTGCCAATAGCGGGTCTGTCTCCCCCGTTAACCGCCCGCAGGAAATCAATGCCGCCCCAGACGCCATTCATATCCTCGCCGGGGATGCCAAGAGGCGCCGCCTTCTGCGCGCCTATGCCCAGATAGAAAGCCTCAAAGCCCTGCTCCCGCAGGCCCTGTACGGTTATGTCCCTGCCGATCTCAACGCCGCATCTGAATTCCACGCCCAGCTCTTTCAGAACGTCTATCTCGGCGTCCAGCACATCCTTTTCCAGTCTGAAAGCGGGGATGCCGTAGCGGAGCATGCCGCCGGGCAGGGCGTTTTTGTCGAACACCGTGACGTGGTAGCCATCGGCTGCCAGATAGTAGGCGCAGGAAAGGCCCGCAGGTCCGGCGCCGATCACGGCGATCTTCTTGCCGTAATCGTGCAGCTTGTGGGGAACAAATCTTACACTTCTGTCCAGTTCCTTATCCGCTATGAACTTTTTTACCTCGTCGATGGCCACGGGCGCGTCAACGCTGCCGCGGGTGCATTCATCCTCGCAGCGGCGGTTGCAAATGCGTCCGCAGACAGCGGGGAAGGGGTTTTCCTTTTTGATAAGCTCCAGCGCGTCAGTATATTTTCCCTTGGCAGCCAGCTTGATATAGCCCTGCACGGCGATATGGGCGGGGCAGGCGGTCTTGCACGGCGACGTACCGCTCTCGGCCACATATTCGCGGTTATTGCGGTAATCCGGATTCCATTTTTCGGGTCCCCATTCAAGATCGTCCGGCAGCTCCATGCGCTTATATACTACCGGCTCTTTTGTGCACAGCTTCAGGCCCATCTTAATGGCGTTATTGGCGCAGTGATCCGTGCACTGTCCGCAGGCCACGCAGTTTTCCGGGTCAATCTCGGCCACATAGTTGCTCTTTGAAGTTGCGGGGGTGTTATAATACTGCGTCACGCCCAAGGCAAGACAGCTTTCCGGCTGGCAGTTGCATATGGCAAAGGTGTTGCCGTCTTCCAGAGTTGTGATCTGGTGGACGCAGCCTATCTCCTCGGTGTGCTTTATAAGCTCATATGCCTCGGCCTTTGTAAGCTTTTTCCCCTTGCCCAGTCTTATGAACATATCCGCGCAGTGGCCCATGAACAGGCAAAAGCCCTCGTCAAGGTCGCCTGAGCCCTCGTTCATCAGCTTGCGCACCCGGCGGCACTGGCAGGGCAGTGCGCACAGGTGGTTGGTGTTTGCCTCTATGTATTTGCTGACTCTCTCGTTGTCTATCTGCTCCGCGGTTACCGGGATAGCGCTCTCCACCGGGATAACTCTCATGATGCCCGCACCCATGGGCGTATTTATGGCGTGCTCTATCTGGCTGTCCGTGGCGTGCTGCTCAAAAGCGTAGGCGATTTCAGGGTGCGCCCGGCAGAACTTTTCGTTTATCAGCAAAAACTCAAAAACGCCGGGCGTATACAGCGGCTGAAGATAGAGCTCGATGTTGACCTTGGGAATGACCACCTGCACCAGCAGGCCGATATCCGTCAGCTCGCGCAGCAGCGAGCGGGTCTTGATCTTCGTTATGCCCGCACGCTTTGCTATAGCGCCGACAGTGTTGATCTTCATGGTGCCCTGGATCGCCAGCAGGACCGCGATCTGTTCATCGGTGATCCACTTTTCAAAAACCCTGTACTCTGCGCAGTCAGGCGTGATCTTGTAGTGACCGTCATTTATCTTCTCACACAGCTTGACCAGATTTTGCCTTACTTCCATAAGACACATCCCCCTTTTTGATCGTTTGATCGATGGTTTGTGATCCCATGTGTGCTCTTGATAAAAAATGTACAATAATACGCGGTGAGATGCAAGGGAAATATGAAGTTGCACCCATGATTGGCGGCTCAACCCTCAGCTTTGCAGAAAAAAGCCACCAAATTGGCCCAAGACGAAGCGCCCGGGCTCCCATACGCAGGCTTTGCGTTTTTCCCGTGTACCGGGTACACCCACTGCTTTTCATCATACGAATAAACAACTATCATTACGTACGGGCGCATAGGGCGGGAATAAACCGAACATCTCGCAGCGCAGACACATCATGCGCAATCATTTTTCGGGGTACTTTGCCTTTCGTGCAAAAATTATCTGTTTTTTTACATATCTCCCGTTTCATGCTTTTGCCGCCATGGCCGCATCGTAATGGGCCATATGGCGCTCCACCGTTTTTGCCGTTGCCCCCACCTGATCGATGACCTCGAACACCGTCTTTTCCATCTCGCTGCCCTGTGAATAATCGGCGGGTGCTGCAAAATCCACCCGACCGTGCAGAATCATGTTGTCCGCCTCCCGGCGGTCGTTTTGATAAACGGCAATGGAGTGGCCGCCATTCACCTTGGTGAGCTTCATGCACGGCACGTCCGTGAGGCCGTCACCTATGTATATCATATTGCGGAAGGGCACCCGCCGCCTGTCCTCCGGCATGAACTCGTTGAGCCCGCGGTTCTCCGTCACGTCCAGAATGCCCT
>CAZLIJ010000205.1:0-2386 GCA_964559305.1 uncultured Oscillospiraceae bacterium
AGCCCCCTAAGGGTGTCCTCGCCGGATTTCTCCCAGACGTCCCGGCGCAGCCGGGTCATGTCCCGCAGCTGAAGGGCAAAAAACCTGTCCTCCGCCGCCCGGCGCACAGCGCCCAGATCCGGCGCCTCGTCAGTTTCGCCGGTGAGTATCAGGCGGTATATGTCGTTTTGGGTGTTGGCGGGCAGTTTTGCCGCCACGTCACCGCCGTCGGACACGTCCACCTCCAGTATCTTGTATCTGCGCGCCGCCACCGACACCGGCTGAATATCGCATTTGCCCTGATAAAGCTCCACGATGTAAACGAAGCGGTCGCCGGTCTCGTCAAAGCCCCTGCCCTCCGGGCAGCCGGGCCAGGCATAAAAGCTGTCCCCGGCGCGGCACAGGCCGCTTTGTTTGTGTATATGCCCCAGCGCGATATAATCCATGCCGCTGCGGGCAATATCATCCTGGGATATTGGGTCGTACACCGACGCGCCCGCGCCCACCTCGCCGTGGATACACATTATATCCAGCAGCTCCGGCTCCTTTTCGGCCTCAAAGCCTGTCAGCATTCCCGGGCAGTCCGGCCCGGTGAAGCCCGCGCCCCATACCCGTACGTTTTTATCCGGCAGGGGCACGCATTCAATATGAGGATGGGTGAATATATGCACGTTTTCCGGCCATTTGAGCTTTGCGTAGGGCGAGCGCGCCGAGTAGGCGTCGTGATTGCCCGGGGCTATGAAAACCGGCGCGGAAATTGAGCCGAGAGCCTTTACAAGGCCTTCGGAGGTTTCCATATAGGCGCTGTCGGAATCCATCAGGTCCCCCGACAGCAGCACCAGATCCACCTGCCTGTCATTGGCAAGGGCGGCGATCCTGTCCAGCAGGAGCCGCTGCTCTTTTCGCCTGAGCACGGCCTTGTCCTGCTCCAGCCCCTCAAAAGGGGAATCCAGATGCAGATCCGCCGCGTGAAGGAGCCTTAGCTTTTTCATAGTATTCTTATTCCCTCCGCTTTAAGACATTTTCCGCTTTCAGGGTCAACCTCGAACAGGCAGCCCTCCATTTTGCCCGCCCCGCTGCCGGGGGCGTAGCGCTCGGGAGGGTCGCCCAGAAATTTGCCGATGGACTGGTCGATGTCTATGCCGATGACGCCAAGGGTGGCGCCTGTCATTCCAAGATCGGTTATATAGCCCGTACCGTTGGGCAGCACACAGGCGTCGGAGGTCTGCACATGGGTATGAGTGCCCCACACCGCGCTGGCTCGTCCGTCCAGAAAATAACCCATGGCCATCTTTTCACTGGTGCCCTCGGCGTGGAAGTCCACCAGTATTATCTTTTCCTTTATATCCGCGAAAACATTGTCCGCCACCACAAAGGGATTGTCGGTATTGGTGTCCAGCGTGAAATGCCCCATAAGATTCATGACGCATATGTCGCCCTTGTCGGTCTTATATACGTTTATGCCCTTGCCCGGGCACTGGGGCGCGCAGTTGAGGGGGCGGAGTATCCTGCGCCGCTCGTCAAGATAGGGGCGCAGCTCCGTGCGGGTCCATGTGTGGTTGCCCAGGGTTATCACATCAGCGCCGGCCTGAAATATGGCGTCGGCCTGCTTGGGCGTGATGCCCACCACGTTTGCGTTTTCGCCGTTGACAACACAAAAATCAATGTCGTTTTCTTTTTTATATTTTTTCAGCCGGTCACGCAGAAAATCCAGTCCCGGCCCGCCGCAGACGTCGCCCACGGCAAGAATTTTCATACTCATTACGTTTGTCCTTTCGCGTCGTACAATAATACTATTTAATCATACCACATTTTACATCTTAAAAACAGAAGATTTTCAGCACATACTATTGATACAAGTTAAAGAAGGAGGCGTTAGCACGATGAATAACAAAAATGTAAAACCCATGGTCGTTGGTATGTGCGCCGGTCTGGCTGCGGGCGGCGCGGCGGCAATGATGATGCAGCCGAAAAAAAAGACCGGCAAAAATTCCGTCAGCAAAGCTCTGCGCGCCATGGGCGACGTGATGGACTCTGTAACCAACGGAGTGAAGTGACAAATATCCGGCGGGATATGCTCGCGCCGGATATTACTATTCTTATACTTTTGTCCGCGCCGCTGTTATTTCCACAAAAGCCAGATCAGGACATAGCCGGAAATAACGGCGACCAGTGAAAACGGCACGCCGATGCGCATAAAGTCCTTTGTGCGCACATTGCAGCCGTCCTTGCGCAGTATGCCGATGGCGGTGATGTTGGCGGACGCGCCGATGGGCGTAAGGTTGCCGCCCAAAGTGGCGCCCACAAGAAGCCCGAAGTAGAGCAGATACGGCTCCACGCCCATGGAGGCCGCTATACCCTGGGTCACGGGCAGCATGGTGGCCACATAGGGAATATTGTCAATAAA
>CAZLIJ010000205.1:2396-3177 GCA_964559305.1 uncultured Oscillospiraceae bacterium
TAAAGGCGGAGAACAGCACGCTGGCCCAGACGATAAGCGTATAGATAAGGAACAGATTGCTGCCGCTTATCTTCAAAAAGAGCCCTGCTATGGCGTCGATAACGCCGGCCTGAGTGATGCCGCCGATAACGATGAAAAGTCCGAACAACAGCAAAAGCGTGGTGTAGTCGATGTCCATAATGGGCTTTGTCAGCGCTTTGAAGCTGTGGTTTTTAATGAGATTTACAATAAGGCCCACTATAAAAAGGCCGGTGCAGATAAGGCCGTTGGTTATGTAGGGCTTGTTGGGGATAAAGGACGCGCAGATAAGCAGAATGATGGCTCCGCCCAAAAGGACGCTGGGAAGAAAGTCCTTTACCACTGTGTGTTCCGACGCGATGGTGGGCTGCGTATCCTTTCGGAAAAGCCACAGCAGCACAAACATGGTCAAAAACGCGCCTACCTCCACCACCCAGAACATACCGGGTTTGCCCTTGAACACGAAGAAGTCCAGAAAATCCATCTGGGCGTAGCCGCCCAGCAGTATGGAAGTGGTGTCGCCCACCAGTGTGGCGGCGCCCTGCAGGTTTGAGGACACGGAAATAGCTATTACCATTGGTACCGGCGATATGTCGAATTTTTTGGCGATGGCCATTGCCACCGGCGCGATCATAAGCACGGTGGCCACATTGTCCACAAAAGCGGAGATGATACCGGCGAACAACGACAGGGCAATGATGATCCACTTGATATTGGGCATCCTGTCAATGATGTGGTCCGCCATCAGGGCGGGCATTTTTGA
>CAZLIJ010000206.1:0-2340 GCA_964559305.1 uncultured Oscillospiraceae bacterium
GAGTATCTCCTTGACCTTGATGACGGAATGGTGCAGCACGGAGAAGAACTGCTTGTGTGAATAGCGCAGCTCCTTGCCGGTCTGGCCCAGGGTATGTCTGTCCATCATGCCCGCGGCGGTAAGATAAGGCACCAGCCAGCGGTAGCGCAGCATGGCCTTTACCATCTGGGGCGCGTAAGGCCCCAGCTCAAGGGCCATGAATATGTAAAGGTACATCCATCTGCCGTAGTCGTACATGGTGTCCTTAAGGCCCTTCCACTCGCGGAATTTGAAGGCCCGGTGATTGCCGTCATAAAATCTGCCAAGGCCCTTGCCGGTTTTGGGATCGTAGGCCATTACCGTTCCCCTCCTTTAGCTTCATTGATCTTTTTGATTTCCAGGCTTTCGATAAACGCCTGAACGCGGGTGCGCAGCTGGCCGCTGTTGCCGGCGATGTAGGGTCTGTCGATGGACAGAACGTGCATCCCGTACTCGTTTGGCATTATGTAGCTGGCCATGGCCCGCTCGTAGGACCAGTAGGTGCAGAACTTCATCTGCTCGTATATGGCGCCGTCGGCGTTGAATTCCTTCACAAGTCTGGCGGCGGTGTCCCAGCGGTCCTGTACTCTGTGCTGGGCGCACTGGCGGGGGCACTGGGTGGAGCTGAGGTTGAAGCGGATGACCTGGGTCAGCGCGTCCTCGCCGTCGGTCAGGGGAATTTCCTGTCTGCCGGGGAAGGAGCCAAAGCAGAAGCGGTCGGCCACCACAAGAGCGCCGGTCTCCTCGATGAGCTTTATAAGGCCCGGATCGTCGATCTCCGAGCCCACCACCAGCACTCTGGCGCGGTATTTTTTGTCCGCGTCGGGCTTGCGGTGCTTCACTTCCTCCAGCGTCTCCCGCAGCTTGTCTATAAGCAGGCGCTTGGGGCAGGCGTAGGTTGCCAGCGTGATAACGTGGAACTCATAGCCCGTGATGGGCGGGTTATCAAGCTTGCGGAATTCGCCTATCTCGGTTATGAGCCGGCACACCTCGTTGAAATCCGCCACGGCTTTCCTGATGCCGGCGTCGGAGGTGTCTATGCCGTAATTTTCGCTGAGGGGCCTGAGCACCTTGCGGGTGAGCTGCTCTTTCAGATGCTCCACGCAGTCCTCGTCGTCGGAATAGGGGATATCCAGGTTGGTGATGAAAAATTTGTCCTTATCCTTGCCCTGGGTATGCAGCAGCTCCATGTTTTCCATGCAGCGGTTGTTGGCCTCGCACACATCCACGCCCACGATGGCGTGGAGAAAGGCGAAGTTGCCCTCCAGCGCCCGCTCCAGCAGAGCCCGGGCATATTCGCAGCTGTTGTTGGCCATGTAGTAGGTGGCCATTTCCATGGAGGTCGTGTGGGGCGCGCGAAGTCTGGCGGAAAAGCATCCCGGCAGATTAAGCAGCACCTCCGGCACATGGAAGCAGGTATAGCCCACGGCAATATCCCCCTGGGCCTGGGCCTGGCGGACAAGGTCGTTGTCCGCGTCTTCAAGCAGATCTTCAAAGTACTTCAGGTATTTCAGGTCTTTCATTGTCACACCCCTTTTATTGATTTGCCGCCTGTATGCCTTCCGCGCCCCCCGCAGTAAATGTCATTCAGGCTGACACATTTTTGTAAAAAACATCTGCCGGAATCATGAGTCTCCGGCGATATTTTTGACTTTATTTTTTTATTTCGCGGCAAATTCTTTTACGAACATATCGCAGAGATTGGTAAGCCGCTCTTTTGTATCCAGCTCGTTGACGCTGGGCACGCCAACGGTCATACGCTGCATCAGACCCAGAATGGAGTCGTAGGAATTGTAATAAAGCGTCTTGATGTCCGCTTTCGGATCAACGGTGCCGTCCACCAGTCCCTGGCGCACTGCCACGGCCATGGGGCCGGCGTAGGTTTCAAAGCGCTCCGGCGGGCGGTTGACCACCTCGTGGTTTTTGCCGGCGTTATAAAGAGCCACCTCCGCGTCAAGGGAGAAGCGGATGCCCTGGGGATCGTAAAAAATCAGGCTGGCATAGCCCTTCAGTATGACGGCGATCTGCTCGATGCCCGTCATGCCGGGGCGGCTGTTGGCCTTGAGCATCTGTTCCGTATAGGCCTTGGCTTTTCCCCAGTATAAAAACGCCGCGGCGATGAGAATATCGCTTTTGGTGGCAAAATAGCGGTAGATGCTGCGCTCGGTCAGCTTGGCCCGCTTGGCGATGTCGCTCACCTTGGTCTTTTCAATGCCGTTTTCTATGAAACATTCCAGCGCCTTCTCAGTCACCAGCTGTTTGTTTCTCTCTCTCAGCTCTTCCAGCGACATACCTTGCCCTCCTTAAGTGTCAGTTTCTATG
>CAZLIJ010000206.1:2350-3174 GCA_964559305.1 uncultured Oscillospiraceae bacterium
GAGAAGCGACTGACATTTTGCAAGACAATTTGTGAAAAAATAGTCAACAAAAAACCAGTCGCTTTCTTGTGCATTGTGTGGGAATTATTCCCTCAAATCTCCCCTTGCCCGCAGGTCAGATAGGATATATTCGTAGTATTCCCGGTCTATCTTGTACTTTTTCATGTAAATGACATATCCGGCCACGATGAAAATTAGGGGCAGGACGAACATGGCGCATTTGACTATGAGCTTGCCCCCGGCGTCGATAGCCAGAGCCGCGGTGTCGCTGCCGGAGGTCTTGATGCCGGCGAGGATAACGGAAAGGCTTATAAACGCGGTGGACAGCGCCCCGCCTATTTTGTTGATGAGGGGCTGGATGGAAAAGGTGATGGATTCGTTGCGCTTATGCAGCTTCCACTGGCCGTATTCGATGGTGTCGGCCAGAAACATCAGCATAAGCAGCTGGATAAAGGCCTGACCCACGAAGATGATGACGGCAGCCAGCGCGATGAGGTAAATGGAGTGCTCGGCAAAGGCAAACACCCCGTAGCCCGCCACCACCATTACGGTAGCCGCGGTATAAAGCTGCTTGCGGCTGTGCTTTTTTGAAAAATGGGGGAAAATGATAAGGGCCGCCAGCTGGGCCACGCCGCACACCCCCGCCAGCACGGCGTACATATTGATATTGCCGAAAACGTACTGCATATAGTAGGTGGCAAAGCCGGTGGTGGTGCAGTAGCCCACCATGAAAAGGGCCATGGACAGCGTGGTCCACATCAGCTGATCGTTGCCGGCAAGAGCCTTCCACATCTGCTTGAGGGTGGTTTTATCCTCCTCCTTGA
>CAZLIJ010000207.1:0-3156 GCA_964559305.1 uncultured Oscillospiraceae bacterium
CGTCTGTGAGAGTGGCTCACCTTAATGCCGAACGCAACGTCCTTGTCGCAAAACTGACATTTTGCCATGTTGAAGCACCTCCTTGCTCGTGTTTAGCTGATTAGACAGCTTTTATATAATAACAGACCCGTTTTTTAATTGCAAGAAATTTTTTTACAAATTTGCAATAATTACGCCGCCGGCACCGAAAAGCATTGCCAAACCGCCGCTTTGTGGTTAGAATGATATATGTATAATTTTATCTAAAAAGGATGGCTTGCCATGAGCAGCAAATATGCCGTTAAATTATCCGCCATTGTGGAAGACCACGGTCTTACAGTGCTTCACACCTCCGCCGATTACGAACAGCGGGTACTGACCACCGCGGACATAAACCCCAAACGCCTGCAGGCCATTGGCCGGGTAGAAAGCACCTACCTTGAAACCCTCTCCGACGCCCAGCGCCGCCAGAGCTTTGAGGATCTGATGAAATTCGACATTGCCGCGCTGGTGGTGTGCCACGGCGCCCAGCCATTTCCGGAGTGTATAGAAATGGCCGAAAAATACGACCGAAATCTTTTTCTCACCGAGGAGGACACCTCCGACTTCATGGCGGACGTCATCGCCTCCCTCCACAGCTATCTTGCGCCCCGCACCACCATGCACGGCGTGCTGGTGGAGGTCCACGGCGAAGGGCTGCTTATCACCGGCGATTCCGGCGTGGGCAAATCCGAAACCGCGCTGGAGCTTATCAAGCGGGGGCACCGCTTCATCGCCGACGACGCGGTGGAGATAAAAAAAGTGGGCCGGAACTCCCTTGTGGGCGCGCCGCCCCGGCTTATCAGGGATTATATGGAGCTCAGGGGCATAGGTGTTGTCAACGTGCGGCGCATTTACGGCGTGGGCGCGGTGAAGCCCCAGGGCGCAATCGACCTTGTGGTGAAGCTGGAGCAGTGGAACGATTCCAAAGCTTATGACCGCCTTGGTCTTACCGAGGAAACGGAAAATATACTGGGAGTGACAGTGCCCGCAGTTACCATCCCCGTGCGGCCCGGCAGGAACCTGGCCGTTATACTGGAGCTGGCCGCCATGAACAACCGCCAGAAAAAAATGGGTTTTAACGCCGCGGAGGCCCTTGCCGGCAGCATAGACAGCGCCATCGATTCCGGACTTGTAGATTAATTTTTTTAGGAGACTGATATGACTTATCGCGAAAGCCTTGAAAACGCAATTGCCGAGATAAAAGAAGCTCTGCCCGGCATGACTTTTTTTGAAAACGAGCCCATCTCCGGCCACTGCTCCATGCGCATCGGCGGCCCGGTGAGGGCTTTTGCCGTGCCTTCGGACGTATTTTCCCTGACCCGCATCTGCTTTTTGCTGAAAAAGAACGCCATCGCGCCTTTCATAATGGGCAACGGCACGAATGTGGTGTTTCCCGACGAGGGACTTGACATCTTTGTGATATCCACCGAAAAACTGCAAAAGCTCTGGCTGCAGGAGGACGGGTCCATATACGCCGAAGCGGGCGTGTCTTTGGCAAAGCTCAGCCAGTTCGCCCAGCAAAACGGTCTTGCCGGCCTTGAGTTTGCCTCCGGCATCCCCGGCAGCGTGGGGGGCGGCGTACTGATGAACGCCGGCGCCTACGGCGGAGAGATGAAGGACGCCGTGAGAAGCGTGGTGTGTTATCAGTTCAAGGATCAGGCCCTTTACGAGGTCATGAACGAAAACTGCGATTTTACCTATCGCCACAGCTTTTTTGAAACGGAGAACTGCGCCATACTTTCCGCCGTGTTTGCGCTGAGCCCCGGCGACCCGGACGAGATCGCCGGGAAAATGCGGGAGCTGAACGAAAAGCGGCGGCAGAGCCAGCCCCTGGAGCTGCCCTCCGCCGGGTCCGCTTTCAAGCGCCCGGAAAACGGCTACGCCGCCGCCCTCATTGAGCAGGCGGGTCTGAAGGGCTATTCCGTGGGCGGAGTGCAGGTATCGTCAAAGCACGCCGGCTTTGTGGTCAATCCCGGCGGCGCGGGCTATGACGAGCTGGTGGAGCTGATGCAGCATGTGCGGGAGGAAGTTTTCAAATTCGCCGGCGTCCGGCTGGAGCCGGAGATAAAGATATATCCCAAGGGCATGGTGCTGGTGGACGACAGCGCGGACGAGGACGCCGCCGCGGCTTTGCGCAAGATGATGGACTCAATGAAATCCGCCCGGGGCGAAACGGAGGACTGATGGAATTTCTTATTATTTCCGGTATGTCCGGCGCGGGCAAAAGCCGGGCCGCCGACATTCTGGAGGATCTGAACTTTTACTGCGTGGATAATCTGCCGGTGGCGCTGATACCCCGCTTTGCGGAGCTGTGTCTGGCCACTCAGGACAGATACGAAAAAGTGGCTCTGGTGATGGACATCCGGGAGCGGGACGGCTTTGAGGAGCTTTTCAAAACTCTGGACGGGCTGCGGGGCACCGGCTGCTCCTACCGCATTTTGTTTATGGACGCGGATATGCCCACGCTTATCAAGCGCTACAAGGAATCCCGCCGGCCCCATCCGCTGGCGGGGGACGGGGTCTCCATGGAGGAGGCCATCCGCCGGGAGTACAAGCTTCTCACCCCGGTGCGGGCCAGGTCCGACTACATAATAAACACCTCCGGCCTTACGCTGGGGATGCTTCAGCAGCGGGTGTTTTCACTTTTTGCCGGTGACGCCAATAAGCGGGATATCACCGTGAACGTCACGGCCTTCGGCTATAAGTTCGGCATACCCATGGACGCCGATCTTGTGTTCGACGTGCGGTTTCTGCCCAACCCCTACTATGTGGATTCGCTCAGGGCGCTTTCCGGGCTGGACGACGCCGTGCGGGACTATGTTTTCAATTCCGACGTGAGCCGGGAATTTATGGATAAGCTGACCGGCCTTATCGATTTTCTTCTGCCCTTGTATATCGAGGAGGGGAAGTTTTCCCTGACCATCGCCATCGGCTGCACCGGCGGCAGGCACCGCAGTGTGGCCGTGGCCCAGCAGCTGTGCCGTCATCTGCGGGATCGGGGCGTACGCAACGTGAATTTCAACAGGGATCTGGAAAAATAAGCCCGGCTTTTCCGGGGGGGCTGTGGGATTCTTCGTCGCTTTGCTCCTATTAAATGACGCACATTTTTTGTTTCGGCACAAATCCGCGCCGCGC
>CAZLIJ010000208.1:0-1459 GCA_964559305.1 uncultured Oscillospiraceae bacterium
GGCAAGGGCAAGGTGTTGGCGCTGGTCAACGGCGACGAGGCCTGCTCCGAGCTTACCGAGGGCATGGAGGGCATCGTTGTTCTGGATAAGACGCCCCTATACGCCGAGATGGGCGGTCAGGTGGCCGACCACGGCGTCATAGAAGCGGACGGCGCCGTCTTTGAAGTCACCGACGTTCAGAAGGACAAGGCCGGGAAATTCCTGCATCAGGGCATTATGCGCTCCGGCGCGCTGAAGGTGGACGACACGGTCACGGCAAGCGTGGACAAAAAGCGCCGTCAGGCCATAATGCGGGCCCACTCCGCCACCCATCTGCTGCAAAAGGCGCTGCAGGACGTGCTGGGCGACCATGTGCGGCAGGCCGGCTCCTATGTGGATGAGGATCACCTCCGCTTCGATTTCACCCATTTTTCAGCTGTGAGCACCGACGAGCTTATGAGCGTTATGGCTCAGGTCAACGACATGATACTGGACGGCATGGATGTGTCGATTAAGGAAATGCCCATCGCAGACGCCAAAAAGCTGGGCGCCATGGCGCTGTTCGGGGAAAAGTACGGCAGCGAGGTGCGCGTTGTGAATATGGGCGAAAAGTCCGTGGAGCTTTGCGGCGGCACCCATGTGGACAACACGGCGAAGATAGGCCCCTTCCGCATAACCGGCGAGAGCAGCGTGGCTTCCGGCGTGCGCCGTATAGAGGCCGTCACCGGCAAGCGGTATCTGGCTGAGGCGGAGAGCAACAACCGCCGCACCCTTAAGGTGGCCGATCTGCTGAAAACCAGCCCCGGAGAGCTTTTGCACAAGACCGAAAGCTTCCTTGCAGAGATGCGCGAGACAAGACAGAACATCGAAAGACTTAAGGACAAGCTCATGGCCGGCGACGTTGACAGAGTGCTGTACGCCGCAAAGACCATCGGCGGCTTCAAGGTGCTCACCATGACCCGCACCGATCTTTCACCCACCGACCTTCGCAAAATGGGCGACTTCCTGCGTGATAAAGAGCCCAGCACCGTGGCTGTAATGGCCACTATAACGGACAATAAGGTGCAGTTCGTGGCCGTGTGCGGCAAAAACGCCGTGGAAAAGGGCATCAAAGCGGGCGACCTTGTGCGCGAGGTCTCCGCGGTAGCCGGGGGCAAGGGCGGCGGCAAGCCGGATTCCGCCATGGGCGGCGGCACCGATGTTCTCAAGACCGATGACGCCCTGGCCATCGTTGACGATTTCGTAGCAAAAAAGCTTGGAATTTGATTAGGAGGAAAATATCATGGACGGCTGCCTGTTCTGCAAAATAATATCCGGCGACATACCATCCACCAAGGTATATGAGGACGAGTACACCTTTGCGTTCCGGGATATCAATCCCCAGGCGCCCACCCATATCCTCGTGGTGCCCAAGGAGCACATCTCCGGCGTTTCCGCCATCGACGGAACAAATTCCGCCATTGCCGCAAAATGCCTTGAA
>CAZLIJ010000208.1:1469-3152 GCA_964559305.1 uncultured Oscillospiraceae bacterium
CCGGCAGGAGGGCCTTGTAAACGGCTACCGGGTCATTTCCAACTGCGGCCCCGACGCGGGTCAGACCGTGCCGCACCTGCATTTTCACATTCTCGGCGGCGTCCGCCTGCCGGACAAAATGGGGTAACTAATCGCGCAGGCGTCTGCGGACACCTGATTATCGGCTACGCCGACGCGATTTCAAGGGGGAAACTGCGTGTTTCCCCCTTGATGACCCCCTCCTGCTTTGGACGGGGGACGGGATATACTGGGTCTACACCTCATTCGTCACGGCTGCGCCGTGCCACCTTCCCCTCAAGGGGAAGGCAATTTATCGGGGCGATTCAAATATCGCCCCGGATTTTTTGCGGAGCAGTCACACCAAACGGTGTTATTACGGCATATAAATAACTCCAAATGGTAACATTTTCATCGGTGATGAAAATGTTTTTTAAACGACTCAGAGATCTGCGCGAAGACAGCGATATGACGCAAAAAGCCGTGGCGAGTTACTTGAATATGCACCTGACAGTTTACCGCCGCTATGAAAGCGGAGAGCGGGAAATACCCGTGTGGGCGCTCATTAAGCTGACGGAGCTGTACGGCTGCTCCACCGACTATATACTGGGCCTGAGCGACGCCCGTGCGTAAGCTGGCGTACATTTCAACATCCTTTGCCGGGGCAATATTCGCTGCGCACTACGTCATCCCATCGGGCTGGCTGCTGGTTTTTGCCGCCATTTTTGCTGCCGCGGCGCTACTTTCGTTATTAACGAAACGTCCGCGGAGCAAGATCACGGCGCTGATGCTGCTTTTTGCCGCGCTGGGCTTGGTATGCTGCCGCGTTCAGTATCTGCGCACCATTGTCCCGGCGGAAGCGCTGGCGGGGCGGGAGATGACGGTTGAAGCGCGGGTGACGGATTTTCCCACCGAATACGATGACTGCACGGCGCTGGACGTGAAGCTCTGCGGAGCTGGCACGCCCCATGTAGCTGCCCGGATATATGATTACGGCGGCTGCCTGCCCCCGGCAGAACCGGGGGATATACTGCGCCTGCCGGTGAAGTTTACCTCAGCCTCCCACCGATACGGGGAAAAGAGCGACGCCATGTTTTCCCGGAATATTTTTGCCGTGGGCTATGCCAAGGGTCCGGGGGAAAATATCGGAAGATGGAGCGGAGCGTGGCTTTACTTCCCGCAATACGCGGCCCGGGCAGTGAAAAACGCCGTGTCCGCCGCCTTTCCCGCTGACGCGGCGGCCTTTGAAAAAGCCCTGCTTATGGGCGATAAGACGGAGTTTTACGACAGCGCCCAGTATGTGAATATGCGCACCTCGGGGCTTATCCATGTGGTGGCCGTTTCCGGCCTGCACGTGGCCTTTCTGGTGGGCTTTTTGCAGCTCATCATGGGCAGAAACAGGCGCTCATCCCTTATCTGCCTTGTGCTGGTGTGGTTGTTTGTGATAATGACCGGCGGCGCGCCCTCCACGGTGCGGGCGGGGTTCATGCAGTCCATGCTGCTTATAGCCCCTCTTTTTGGCCGGGAGAACGACGGGGCGACCTCCCTTACCTTTGCGCTGGCGGTGATACTGCTGATAAGTCCGGCGGAGGCCGGCAGCGCCGCGCTGCAGCTTTCCTTCGGGGCCATGGGCGGCATAATGCTCATTTCCCCGGCAATATATTCCCGTATGACTGCCGGAGGGAA
>CAZLIJ010000209.1:0-3127 GCA_964559305.1 uncultured Oscillospiraceae bacterium
GGCGCTGCGCTGGACAGCGGCACAAAAGGCCCCGTGTGCGACGGGCAGCTGATGACGCTGGTGCCGGGGATCTTTTCCTGCGGCAACGCCCTGCACGTCAACGACCTTGTGGACTATGTGTCCGAAAGCGGGGAGCTGGCGGGGAAAAGCGCGGCGGAGTATTGCGGCCGGGCAGGACGGAACGCTGTGATAAAAAGCTCAGACGCCATAGGCTATCTTGTGCCCCAGCGGATAAATCTTGATGCGGACAACTCAAAGGTCAGGGTGTATTTCCGCTCGAAAGAGGTTCTGGGAAAATGCCGCCTGACGGCCAGCGTGGACGGCAGGGAGGTTTTTTCCCGGCCATATCAGTTCCTGCGCCCGCCGGAAATGGAAAACACATCTCTGGATTTCGATTCCTTCGGGCTTGACGGGGATTCGGTAATATACTTTAATATCGAGGTGACGGCGCAGTGACAACTCTGACCTGTATCGTGTGCCCCAGAGGCTGTACCATAAACATAGAAAAAAACGCCGGCGGGGGCTTTGACGTGACCGGCAACACCTGTCAGCGAGGACATGACTTCGCCGTGTCGGAGATGACCGCGCCCATGCGCACCATCTGCTCCACGGTGAAAACCGGCTTTCCCCAATACCCTGTGGCCCCGGTGCGGGTGTCGGCGGATATCCCCAAGGAGCGGATATTCGACGTGATGAGAGAGATAGACAAAGTCACCGTCACGACCCCCCTTGGCAGGGGTGACGCCGTGATAAAAAACGTCCTTGGTCTGGGCGTGGATGTTATCCTTACAAGCGATGTGCTGAAACAATAACTTTTTAGGGGTGGAGAGTGAGATATATGAACGACCCGCTGGTACTTACATTCGACATCGGAACCCAGAGCACCCGCGCCCTGCTGGTGAACAGCCGGGGCGGCATTGAGGACGTGTGCCAGGAAAAATACGCCCAGCCGTATTTTTCCAAAAACCCGGGCTGGGCGGAGCAGAAGCCGGACTTTTATTACAACTGCCTTTGCCGCACGGCAAAGGAGCTGTGCGAAAAAAATCAGGATAAGCTTCAAAGGGTGATAGCCGTCACCATAACCGCCATCAGGGACACGGTGCTGTGCCTTGATAAGAATAACGCTCCCCTGCGGGATATAATCCTGTGGCTGGACAAGCGGGAAGCGGACTTCAACGACCCCTATCCCAGATGGAAGCGGGCGGCTTTCCGGGTGGCCGGAATGGAGGACGCCACAAAGATCCTCTATAAGGCCTCGGCGGGCAACTGGATAATGCAAAACGAGCCGGAGTTGTGGGAAAGAACGTCCAAATTCGTCATGCTGCCCACTTATATAAACTATAAGCTCACCGGCGTTCTGGCGGACACCCCCGCCAATATGATAGGCCATGTGCCCTTCGACTATAAAAAGCGCAAGTGGATGAAAAAATCCGACCTGACCCGCTGCTTTTGCGATGTGCCCATGGAAAAGCTCTGCGAGCTTATTGATTCCGGCAGCACCGTGGGCAAGATAACGGCGGAATTTTCCGCCCTCACGGGAGTTCCGGCGGGGCTGCCCCTTATCTCCACCGGCTCGGACAAGGGCTGCGAAACTCTGGGCCTTTCGGTGATGACCCCGGACAAGGCCTCCATATCCTACGGCACCACAGCAACCATCCAGCTGGCGGTGAAGGATTATTTCGAGCCCCAGAAATTCCTGCCGGCCTACCCCGCCGTTATAAGCGATATGTATAACCCGGAGATCGAGATATACCGGGGCTTCTGGCTTTTGAGCTGGTTTGTCAAGGAGTTTGGCGCCAAGGAGTCCATGGAGGCCGAGGCGGCGGGCTGCCTGCCGGAAAAGATACTGGACGAGAAGATAAAGAGCATCCCCGCCGGCTCCGACGGGCTTTTGCTGCAGCCCTACTGGACGCCGGGAATACTAAAGCCCAATTCCCGGGGCGCGGTGGTGGGCTTTGCCGATTACCACACCCATCTGCATCTATACAGAGCCATTATCGAAGGACTGGCGCTGGAGCTTTACATGGCGCTGGACATCATGGAAAAGCGCTCGGGCCTGAATATAAAGGAGATATTTGTCTCCGGCGGCGGCGCGAAAAGCGACGTGGTGTGCCAGATAACGGCGGACGTGTTCGGCCTGCCGGTGAAGCGCATCCAGACCCACGAGGCCTGCTCCATAGGCTCGTCCATGGCGGCCTTTGTGTCCATGGGCGTGTTTGAAAATTACGAACAGGCCGCCAAAAGCATGGTGCACGAAAAGGACGTGTTCACGCCGAACGACGAAAATCACGGCGTTTATATGGAGATATACAAAAAAGCCTACGGCAGGATCTACGGCAGGCTGGAGCCTATTTACAAACGACTTATTGAAATCTACAAAAGGAGAACGCTGAAATGAGCAATAAACCTTATGAAGGCTTTGAGCCAAAATGGCTCCTTACCCCCGCGCCGGAGGACAGCTACCGCTCCATATTCCGCTGGGGCGACCCGCAGTTTTTCAAGTACCCCAAGGAATCCCTTTACAAGATGATGAAGGAAGTCTTCAAAATGACTGACGACGACTTCCGGGAATACGCCGACGATATAGGCTTTGACAAGGTGGAGCTGAAGGATCACCCGGTGAAGCTGGCAAAAAAGCATATCACCGCCCTTAAGAAGATCGTGGGGGAGGACTTCGTGTCCACCTCCGATTACGACCGGCTCAGCGTGGCCTACGGCAACACGGCCTACGACCTTCTGCGCTTGAGACACAAGCGGGTGGACAGCGTGCCCGACGCGGTAGTTTATCCCGACACCGCCGAGCAGGTGGAGGAGATAGTAAAATACGTCACCGAAAACAATATTCCGCTGTACGTCTACGGCGGCGGCAGCAGCGTCACCCGGGGCGTGGAGCCCATAAAGGGCGGCGTGACCCTTGATATGCGCAGGCGCTTCAACAAGGTCATATCCTTCAACGAGATAGACCAGACCATAACCGTCCAGGCCGGCATGTCCGGCCCCGATCTTGAAAGCGTCCTCAACCGGGCAAAGGAGCTTTTCGGAGCAAAGCGCGCCTATACCTGCGGCCACTTCCCCCAGAGCTTTGAATATTCCAGTGTGGGCGGCTGGGGCGTCACCCGGGGCGCGG
>CAZLIJ010000210.1:0-3117 GCA_964559305.1 uncultured Oscillospiraceae bacterium
TGTCCTCTCACCCGGGCTGTACCCTTTCCGACGCTGTGGCTCTGGCCGAATATCTGAACAAAAAGGGCCGGCAGCCGGAGCAGGTGCAGGACTTTTATCCCACCCCCGGCACCATATCCACCTGTATGTATTATACCGGTATCGACCCGCTGAGCATGAAAAGCGTATATGTGGCCAGAAGCCCCCGGGAAAAGGATATGCAGCGGGCGCTTTTGCAGTGGAAAAACCCCGCCAAGCGCGCCCTTGTTGCGGCGGCGCTGGAAGAGGCCGGCCGGGAGGATCTCATAGGTTTTGGGCCGGAATGTCTGGTGCGGCCAATGAAAACCGCCCAGCGCAAAAGCACCGCTCCCCCGCCGGCGGAGCCGAAAGCCCCGGAACCGAAAAAAGCGCAAAAGCGAAAAACCGGCTGGGCAAAGCCCAAGGTAAAAAAAAGCTCCCGCACCGGCGGGAAGAAAAAGAGGCCGTGACATGGAAAAATACCTGACGGCGCTGTGGATATATCTGGCGGTGGTGAACATAGCGCTGTTCATACTCATGGGCGTTGACAAGGTCAAGGCCATCAAGGGCTCCCGCCGCATCCCGGAGGCCACGCTGTTTCTTCTGGCCCTCATCGGCGGCGGTCTGGGCGGCAGCTTCGGTATGTTCTCCTTTCGCCACAAAACCCGCCATCTGAAATTTCTTATCGGATTTCCTGTGATAACCATCGTTCAGGCCGGACTTTTCATCTGGCTTGTGCAGAGCATATAGCACAACCCCGCCGGAGCGTTGGCTCCGGCGGGGCTTGGTTTATATAACGCTCATCACGAGAACGACCACTATTATAAGCGGCAGTATCCATGTCATGTACGGGCGCATCCATGCGCCCATCTTCATGCCCTTGCCGCAGTTGAGCTCGCCCAGATAATTGTCCCAGCCCCAGCCATAACGCCGGGTGCAGAACAGCACATACACAAGGCTGCCCACCGGCAGCAGCAGGTTGGAGACCGTGAAGTCCTCCAGATCCATAAAGTTTTTTCCGAACACCGTCACGTCGCTCCATATGCTCAGGCTGAATATGCACGGCAGCACCAGCACCATCATAAGCAGAATGTTGATGATGGCAGCCTTGGCCCGGCTGAGCTTTGTCAGCTCCAGCCAGAAGGACATAAGGTTTTCAAACACAGCTATAACTGTGGAAAACGCGGCGAATATCATGAAAAGGAAAAACAGTATGCCGATGATGCGCCCGCCGGGCATGGCGTTGAATATGCTGGAAAGGGTGGTGAACAGGAAGCCCGCACCCACAGTGCCCGCGTCGGCGGTGACGCCGTTATTATAGGTAAAGCAGGCGGGGAATATTATCAGTCCTGCCATCAGCGCCACGAAGGTGTCCAGCCCCGTGATGGTGAAAGCCTCTCCCAAAAGGCGGCGCTCTTTGCCGATGTAGCTGCCGAATATGGCGATGGAGCCGATGCCGATGGAAAGCGTGAAGAAGGCCTGACCCATGGCGGAGGAGATCACCGTCCACACTCCGGCGTTTTTCAGGTTCTCCACAGAGGGGACAAGATAGAATTTAAGTCCTGCCGCCGCGCCGGGCAGAGTGCAGCAATATATTGCCAGCCCCAATATCAGCACCAGCAGCGCCACCATCATGACCTTTGTTATCTTCTCCACGCCCTTTTGCAGACCCAGAGAGCATATACCGAAGCACACCAGAATGACAAGATAGGTGGTGCCTATCTGAAGCAGCGGGTTGGACACCGCCGCGCCGAACACCCCGCCCAGCGCCTCCGCGCCGGAGTACGCCATTATGGAGCCGCTGAGATATTTGACCAGATATATGACCATCCAGCCGGAGATGACCGTGTAGAACATCATCAGCAGATAGTTGCCGGCTATGCCCAGAAACTTCATCCAGTGCCATTTCTGGCCCGGCTTTTCCAGCGTGTCAAAGGAGGTGGCAATACTTCTCTGGCTGCCCCTGCCCACCGCCAGCTCCGCCGTCATCACGGGAATGCCCAGCAGCAGCAGAAACCCAAGGTATATCAGCACAAAAAAGGCGCCGCCGTACGCTCCTGTGGTTATGGGGAATCTGTAAACGTTGCCCAGACCTATGGCACAGCCTGCGGATATCAGGATGAATCCCAGTCTGGACGAAAACCTTTCTCTCTCCATCTCTCGGTTTTCCTTTCCGAATTGTAAAGAATCAGCCACACTGTGTGCGACTTTGTCATTATAGCACTTTAAATGCAAAAAGCAACAACCGGGAGCATTTGATTTCTTCAAACCCATATGCTAAACTGTCAAATATATTGCTATTCCTGCAGAAAGGTCTTAATAATATGAGAACTCCCGGTCAGGTGGACGAGATAATCCGCCGTCTTGAAACAGAATACCCGCTGGCGGACTGCACCCTGGATTACGGAAAGGATTACGAGCTTCTTTTTTCCGTGCGGCTGGCTGCCCAGTGCACCGACGAGCGTGTGAACATGATAACTCCCGCCCTTTTTGAGCGCTTTCCCACCCTCCAATCCATTGCGGACGCTGATGTGGCGGAGGTGGAAAAGTATATCCATTCCTGCGGCTTTTACCACGCCAAGGCCAGGGACATAGTGGCGTGCGCCAAGGTGCTTATAGAAAAGTACGGCGGGAAAGTCCCGGGCACCATGGAGGAGCTGACGGCCCTGCCCGGAGTGGGGCGCAAAACGGCAAATCTTATTCTGGGGGACATTTTTCATGTGCCCGGAGCCACAGTGGTTGATACCCACTGCATACGCATTTCAAACAGGCTTGGGCTGGTGGACGGGCTGAAAGAGCCGGAAAAGATTGAGCTTGCATTGAGGAAGCTCCTGCCGCCGGAAAAGTCATCGGATTTCTGCCACCGCATAGTCATCCACGGGCGGGCGGTGTGCCGGGCGAAAAATCCCGACTGCGAACACTGCTGTCTGAAGGAAGTATGCCAGACATACGAAAACCGTGCGATGTAAAACGTGAATACGCGGCGCGCCGGGTCGTCGCGCCCTACGGTGCAGCCACGGGATGAGCGGCCCGCAGGCTGCTATCCTTTTCCCGCCGCGCCGATGTTTCTACCGCGCTATGACGCGGATTCCACGCTCCATGGATTGCGTTTTCCGCCCG
>CAZLIJ010000211.1:0-3112 GCA_964559305.1 uncultured Oscillospiraceae bacterium
ACCTTTTGCCAGTTTAAATCCGCAACAAGCTCCCGGGCTGATACCGGCGCGGCGGTGTCACGCAGCCCGCACATACGGGCCATCAGACCGATAAGCTCATTGGGGGCATAGCGCCGCCGCAGCGTGTCCATATTGAGGTCGCCTTCCCGCTTTGAAAGCTTGCGCCCGTTTGGCGCGGTGAGCAGGGGAGAGTGGCAGTACGCCGGAGCTGTGCCGCCCAGCTCCCGTATGAGCCATATCTGCCTTGCGGCGGAGGGCATGAGATCCCTTGCCCGGACCACGTCGGTAACGCCCATATCGGCGTCGTCCACCGATACCGCCAGCTGATATGCGTACACCCCGTCCGCCCGGCGGATGATAAAATCTCCTGTCTCAGCCAGATTTTCGCTGAAGCGGCCATAGTGCCTGTCCACAAATTCAATAGTTTTATCAGGCGCCTTCACTTTCCAGGCGGGGCGCTTTCCCGCCCGTTCCATAGCGGCCCGTTCCGCCGCCGACAGCGACGCGCAGCGGCAGCCGGATTCCGATTTTTCTCCCGGGTGGGGCGCCGAGGCTGCCAGCCGCTGCTGACGGCTGCAATAGCAGGGATATACCATTCCCCGCCGCTCCAGCGTTTCAAAGGCGTCGGCGTAGAGCTTTGTGCGCGCTCCCTGAGTGTATTCCGGACTTTGTCTGGGCTGCCAGCCCCTGTCCCATTCAAGACCCAGCCATTGAAGGTCGTCGGCCATCATGTCTGCGCAGTCGTTCCAGCTGCGCTCCGGGTCCAGATCCTCCAGCCGGAAGATAAGCTCGCCGCCGGCGGCACGGGCGTCCAGCCAGACCAGCAGGCTTGTCAGCACGTTGCCCAGATGCAGCCGTCCGCTGGGGCTGGGGGCGTATCTGCCGATGTATTTTTTTCCTGAAACATGATCCATTTTTAATACCTGTCTAATTTTTTTCGCAGATGATATTAGTGCCCGTCATGGCGGGCATATGTATTATATCATTTTTGATATATGTCACAACATAAAATTTGTAATTACAGAAAAGACGTGTTATAATGAAACATATCAAACATACAAAAGGGGAACACGATATGGCTTCCAATACAAAAGAGGCACTGGCCGCAGCTATGAAAAAAATGCTGGCCATAAAACCCCTGGAGAAGATCACGGTAAAGGATCTTGTTGAGGAGTGCGGTGTAAACCGTCAGACATTCTATTACCACTTCGATGATGTTTACGATCTGCTGGAGTGGGTATTCGAGGAGGACGCCAACAGGGTGCTGCCTTCCGAAATAGGCGACGATATCGTGTCTGAGCGCTGGCGGGAGTGCGTGCTGGTGTACTTCCACTATCTCAACGAGAACCGCAGTATGGTCCTCAACATCTATAACTCACAGAATCGCTCCTATATGCTCCGCTATTACAAGGAAAAGCTGCGGATGTGCGTCCACGGTTTTGCCGTCATAGCATCCCAGGGCCAGAATATCGACTGGGCCGACCTTGAATATGTGGTGGATTTCTATGTCAACGGCGTGGTTGGCATCATTTCCATGTGGCTGGACAATAACATGGAGATAGGCCCTGAAGCAACGGTGGAGAGATTCATGACCATGCTGGACGGCAGCGTAGAGAGTATGCTGGCGAAGTTCCAGAAAAACGCATGACAGCAATTATTAAGCGGTCTCCTTTTCAGGAGGCCGTTTTTTTTATGCGCAATTCAATGTTGAATGAAACGGCAAAATGAGATATAATATGTCATTAGACTTTTTCACGGGAGGCATAATGATGGCTGAACAAAAAACAAACGCCATGCGCCTTGCGGAGCAGGCCGGGGTAAGCTTCACTGCCCACAGCTACCCATGGGACGGAAAGACCGCGCCGGACGGCGCGTCCGTGGCAAAAATGCTTGGCCTTGACCCGGGGCAGGTTTTCAAAACCTTGGTGGCAAAAGGCGCTTCCGGAGGCTATTTCGTTTTTGAAGTGCCGGTGGAGGAAACGCTGGATCTGAAAAAGGCGGCGAAAGCCGCGGGCGAAAAGTCCATTGAGATGCTGCCGCTTAAGGAGCTTTTCCCGCTGACGGGCTATGTCCACGGCGGCTGCTCGCCCATAGGCATGAAAAAGCCTTTTCCCACGGTTTTTGACGAGACAAGCATACTTTACGACACAATATATATTTCAGCCGGCAAGATCGGCTTGCAGATAGAGGCCGCGCCCGGGGATCTGATGACACTCACCGGCGGCGTCACTGCCGATATAACAGTTCAAAAATAACAGAGGTAGACAATGCACGACAGCATATGCGTAAAAGGCGCCCGCGCCAACAATCTTAAGAATATTGACATCGAGATACCCAGAGACAAGCTGGTGGTCATGACGGGGCTTTCCGGCTCAGGCAAGTCCAGCCTGGCCTTCGACACTATTTATGCCGAGGGTCAGCGCCGGTATGTGGAAAGTCTCAGCTCCTACGCCCGGCAGTTTTTGGGACAGATGGACAAGCCGGACGTGGACTACATCACCGGTCTTTCGCCCGCCATATCCATCGACCAGAAGACCACGTCCCGGAATCCCCGCTCCACCGTGGGCACGGTGACGGAGATATATGACTATCTGCGCCTTCTGTGGGCCCGGGTGGGAATACCCCACTGCCCCAAGTGCGGCAAAGAGATAAAACGTCAGACCATAGACCAGATCGTTGACCAGATAATGGCTTTGCCGGAAGGATCAAAGATACAGATAATGGCCCCCGTGGCCAGAGCCAGAAAGGGCGAGTACACCAAGGTGTTCGAGGACGCCCGCAGATCGGGCTATGTCCGGGCCAGAGTGGACGGCATCGCCTATGAGCTTTCCGAGGAAATAAAGCTTGATAAAAACAAAAAGCACGATATCGACATCGTGGTGGACAGGCTGGTCATAAAGCCGGACATCGTCCGCAGGCTCACCGATTCGGTGGAAACCGCCTCCGCGCTGGCGGATAATCTCGTAAAGGTCAATGTGGCGGGCAGGGAGGACGAGCTGCTTTTCTCCCAGAACTACGCCTGCGAGGACTGCGGCGTTTCCATCGAGGAGCTGACACCCCGGATGTTTTCCTTCAACAACCCCTACGGCGCCTGCCCCCAGTGCTCAGGTCT
>CAZLIJ010000212.1:0-2188 GCA_964559305.1 uncultured Oscillospiraceae bacterium
CTTCTCGCAGATGCGCCGGGCCCGGGGGTATGCCTTGTCCTTGTGGGCGATGAACGACAGCGCGTCCACCTGATCGCCGTTTAACAGCATATCCACCTTCACAAGCTCCGAGGGCTTATACTCGTCCATCACATAGTCCAGCGAGGCATAGCCCTTGGTGCGGGCCTTCAGCACATCGAAAAAGTCGTAGACTATCTCGTTCAGTGGCATATCGTAGTGCATCTCCACCAGATTCGTGTCCAGATACTGCATATCCTTGTACTCACCCCGCCTGTCCTGGCAAAGGGGCATGATATTGCCCACATACTCGTTGGGCGTGATTATGGACGCCTTCACATAGGGCTCGTGGGATTCGGCAATGGAGCCGGGGTCGGGGTAGTTGTGGGGATTGTCCACCATCACAACGGAGGCGTCGGTCTTGATTATCTTATATATGACCGAGGGCAGGGTGGTGACAAGATCAAGGTCGAATTCCCGCTCCAGCCGTTCCTGTATTATTTCCATGTGCAGCATACCCAGAAAACCGCAGCGGAAGCCAAAGCCCAGAGCGGCGGAGCTTTCCGGCTCGAAGGACAGCGACGCGTCGTTTAGCTTGAGCTTTTCCAGCGCGTCCCGCAGGTCGGGGTATTTTGACCCGTCCTCGGTATAAATGCCGCAGAACACCATGGGTCTGGCGGGGCGATAGCCCGGCAGAGCCTCCGGCGTGGGGTTTGCGGGGTCGGTGACAGTGTCGCCGATGCGGGTGTCAGCCACATTTTTTATGCTGGCGGTGAAATAGCCCACCTCGCCGGCAAAAAGCTCCTGACAGGGGTCAAAGCCCACAGGTCTCAGATGGCCTATCTCCAGCACCTCGTATCTGGCGCCGGTCTGCATCATTTTTACGGTTGAACCCACTGACAGGCAGCCGTTGAAAAGTCGTACAAACACAATGACGCCCCGATAGTTATCGTACTGGCTGTCGAATATCAGCGCCTTCAGCGGCGCGGCGGCGTCGCCGTGGGGGGCGGGCACGCCCCGTACTATCTCGTCCAGCACGGCGTCGATATTAATTCCCTGCTTGGCGGATATCTCCGGCGCGTCCATGGCTGGGATGCCGATGATATCCTCCACCTCCTGCTTCACTCTTTTGGGGTCGGCGGCGGGCAGGTCTATCTTATTGATGACCGGCAATATCTCCAGATTGGCGTCCAGCGCCAGATAGGTGTTGGAAAGGGTCTGGGCCTCCACGCCCTGAGACGCGTCCACGATCAGCAGTGCGCCCTCACAGGCGGCAAGGGAGCGGGATACCTCATAGTTAAAGTCCACATGGCCCGGGGTGTCGATAAGATTGAGCTCGTAGGTCTCCCCGTCGGGGGCCTTGTAGTTAAGACCCACTGCTCTGGCCTTGATGGTTATGCCTCTCTCCCGCTCCAGCTCCATGTTGTCCAGAATCTGGTTTTCCATGTTGCGCTGGTCCACCGCGCCGCATTTTTCAATGAGCCGGTCAGACAGCGTGGATTTGCCATGGTCGATGTGTGCGATTATGGAAAAGTTCCTGATATGTGTTTGATCTTTCATTAAGCATTCCTCCTGGGGCAAAAAATAATAAAGGCGGCATCCCGCCGTGAGGGGGTTCAGCGAAGCGAGCCGCTCACGGAAAGGAAGAGCTGCGAAGCGAATGAGCTTTGGCGTTTACGCAAAAGCGAGGGATGCGAAGCCCGCTCTGACGTGATCTTTCATTTCAATTCCTCCAGGGCGGCTTCCGCCTTGTTGGTCAGTACCTTGAGCTCGCTTAAAAAGGCGCGGGCGGCGTCCGCCGCGGAATCCTTGCCGATGGGATCGTCCGAGCGGCACAGAATATAATCCGCCGTTACACCGTAATAGTCACAGGCCCGGCAGACAAAATTAAGCCCCGGCTCACGGGCTCCGTTTTCGTAATGGCTCAAAAGCGCCTGACTTATATTGAGATCGCCGGCCACCCGCCGCTGGCTGTATCCGTTGCGGTGGCGCAGCTCGGACAGCGTAGATGAAAATGTGCGTTCCATATTGTTTCAGCTCCGTTTCATTGATTACAGAGTGTAATTATATCGGGCGCGGAGCTTTTTGTAAATAGAAAAAACGGCAAAATCCTTGAAAAATATGCGCGGCGGTGTTAAAGTATAAACGTTCGAAAAACAGGGATTTTTGCACTGAAAATCCAACAATTTAT
>CAZLIJ010000212.1:2198-3110 GCA_964559305.1 uncultured Oscillospiraceae bacterium
TATCGACGTATTGAAGAAAAACCCCCGGAAGATAGTTTTCACCGAGGGCGCCGACGCCCGCATACTTGAAGCTGCCGCCAGACTGAAAAAGGCCGGTTTCCTGACCCCCGTGCTGGTGGGCTGCGCTGCCGATGTGAAAGCTGCCGCGAAAAAAGGCGGCTTCGACATTGACGGACTTGAGATAATCGACCCCAACAGCTATGACCGCTTTGACGAAATGGTGGCAAAGATGGTGGAGCTGCGCAAGGGCAAAATGACGCCCGAGGAATGTGCCGACAACCTGAAAAAAAGCAATTACTTCGGCACCATGCTGTTCAAGATGGGCGTGGCCGACGCGCTTCTTGGCGGAGCCACATATTCCACTGCGGATACAGTCCGCCCCGCGCTGCAGCTTATAAAGACCAAGCCCGGCGCGCATCTGGTCAGCTCCTGCTTTATTCTTGTCCGCAAGGATGAGATGCTGTGCATGGGCGACTGCGCCATCAACATAAGCTACGAGGATAATCTGGACAAGGCCACCGGCGAAGTCACCTTCTCCGCAGCGGACAAGCTGGCTGAGGTCGGTATGGAGACCGCAAAGACCGCCGCCCGCTTCGGCATCGACCCCAAGGTCGCTTTCCTGAGCTATTCCACCAAGGGCTCCGGCAAGGGCGTGAACGTGGATCTGGCCCGCAACGCCTGCGAAAAGTGCAAGGCTCTCATCCCCGAATACCCCGTGGACGGCGAGATGCAGTTTGACGCCGCCGTATCCCCCACCGTGGGTCAGCTGAAGTTCCCCGGCTCCAAGGTGGCCGGCTACGCCAACACCTTCATCTTCCCGGAGATCCAGTCCGGCAACATCGGCTACAAGATCGCCCAGCGCCTGGGCGGCTTCGACGCCTACGGCCCCATCCTGCAGGGCCTGAACGCCCC
>CAZLIJ010000213.1:0-3080 GCA_964559305.1 uncultured Oscillospiraceae bacterium
TCTACAAGGGCAAAGACGTGGCTGTGATCGGTTCCAGCGAGGAGGCCAAAAACGACACTGATTTTCTGCGCTCCATCGGCTGCCGGGTGGAATACTTTGACGGCACGGGCAGCTATGAGATAAAAGGCGGCGATAAGGTCGACACGCTGGTAACAAGAGGCAAAGAATATAAAGTCGACTGCGTGTTCATATTAAAGGATACCATATCCGTTAAAAAGCTTGTGCCGGGTCTGGATTACAGCGAAGGCAGGGTGACGGTGGCGGAGGATATGTCCACCAGCGTGAAGGGTGTTTTCGCCGCGGGCGACTGCACGGGCAAACCGTATCAGCTTGCAAAGGCTGTGGGGCAGGGCAACATTGCTGCAATGTCGGCCGGCAAATATATAGATGACAATAAAAAATAAAACACACAAAGGAGATCACAATTATGGCTATTACACATCTTACCAAGGATAATTTCGATTCGATCACCTCCTCCGGCACGGTGCTGGTGGATTTCTGGGCCACCTGGTGCGGGCCCTGCCGTATGCAGGCGCCCATTCTGGAGGAGCTGGACGAGAAGCTGGGCAGCAAGGTGAAGGTCTGCAAGGTCGACGTGGACGACGAGCCTTCCATCGCGGGACGCTTCGGTGTTTCAAGTATTCCCACTCTCATCGCTTTTCAGGACGGCAAGGTCCTCAACAAGCGCGTAGGCGTCACGGCGCTGCCGGAGCTGGAGGCCATGCTGGGCTGAGGCTTGACAAAAGCCGCAAGCTAAACTATAATGCGTTCATCAAAAGCCATGACGGGCAGGAGTAGGCGCGCAAGCCGATGCGAAGAGAGGAAGCGTTTGGTGTAAGCTTCCGTGACGCGGCGCCGAAGGTCGGCCCTGAGCAGCCGGGATGAACAAAGTAGTCCGGACGGGAACTCCCGTTACAGAGTCACGAGTGTCACGCTTTGCGTGGAATTCAGGTGGTACCGCGTATTTACTGCGCCCTGATGATATTCATCAGGGCGCTTTTCATTTTATTATGAGGTGAAAATAATGAAAGAACTGCCGAAGGTGTACGATCCCCACGAGGTGGAAAAGAAGATCTATGATATGTGGACGGAAAAGCGTTGCTTCCATGCCCAGCGCGACCCGGACAAAAAGCCCTTCACCATTGTCATCCCGCCCCCAAATGTAACAGGTCAGCTCCATCTTGGTCACGCCTTTGACGAGACCATACAGGACGTGCTCATCCGCTACAAGCGTATGGACGGCTACTCAGCCCTGTGGCTGCCGGGCTACGATCACGCCGGCATCGCCACCCAGATAAAGGTGGAGGAAAAGCTTCGCGGCGAGGGACTGACCCGCTTTGATCTGGGCAGAGAAAAGTTTCTGGACGAGGTCTGGGCCTGGAAGGACAAGTACGGCGACCGCATCGTTACCCAGCTTAAAACTCTCGGCTCCTCCTGCGACTGGGAGCGCCAGCGCTTCACCATGGACGATACCTGCGCCAAGGCCGTGCGGGAAACCTTCTGCGACCTTTACGAAAAGGGCCTTATCTACAAGGGCAAGCGCATCATAAACTGGTGCCCCCACTGCACCACCGCTCTTTCCGACGCGGAGGTGGAGTATGTTGAGAAAGACGGCAATTTCTGGCACATCCGCTATCCGCTTACCGACGGCAGCGGCGACATAGAGATCGCCACCACCAGACCGGAAACTCTGCTGGGCGACGCCGCTGTGGCTGTGAACCCGGAGGATGAGCGCTATAAGCAGCTCATCGGCAAAACCTGCACCCTGCCGCTGGTGGGCAGGGAAATACCCATCGTGGGCGACGAGCACGCGGACATGAGCTTCGGCACCGGCGCTGTGAAGATCACGCCCTGCCACGACCCCAACGACTTTGAGGTGGGCCAGCGCCACGACCTGCCCCAGTATCTGATGCTGGACGGCGACGGTAAGATCACCGGCGGCTACAAATGGGACGGCATGGATCGCTACGAGGCCAGAAAGGCCATCGTGGAGGAGCTGAAGGAGCAGGGCTATCTTCTCTCCATCGAACCCTGCAAGCACAACGTGGGCACCTGCTACCGCTGCCACAACGACGTGGAGCCGCTGGCTTCCGACCAGTGGTTCGTGAAAATGGAGCCTCTGGCCAAAGAGGCCATCCGCGTGGTGGAGGACGGCGAGGTCAAGTTCGTTCCCGACCGCTTCTCCAAGACCTATCTCAACTGGATGAACAATGTCCGCGACTGGTGCATTTCCCGCCAGCTCTGGTGGGGTCATCAGATACCGGCCTGGTACTGCGCCGACTGCGGCCACGTCACCGTGTCCAGACAGGACGCCACAGAGTGCGAGTGCTGCCACTCCAAAAATATCACCCGGGACCCGGATGTGCTGGACACCTGGTTTTCCTCCGCACTGTGGCCCTTCTCCACGCTGGGCTGGCCGGACAAAACGCCGGATCTTGACTATTTCTTCCCCACGGACGTGCTGGTCACGGGTTACGACATCATCTTTTTCTGGGTGGCCCGCATGATCTTCTCCTCCTGCGAGCAGATGAAAAAGCCCCCCTTCCACACCGTGCTTATCCACGGCCTTATCCGCGACTCTCAGGGCAAAAAAATGTCCAAATCCGCGGGCAACGGCGTGGACCCCATAGAGATGATAGACAAGTACGGCGCGGACGCGCTGCGCTTCAACATCATCACCGGCAACTCCCCCGGAAACGATATGCGTTTTTATGTGGAGCGCTGCGAGGCTATGCGCAACTTTGCCAACAAGCTCTGGAACGCTTCCCGCTTCGTGATGATGAACCTGACGGTTGAGGATTCCGCCCTGCCTGAAAAGCTGGAGCTTGAGGACAGATGGGTGCTTTCAAAGCTAAACACCCTCACCCGGGAGGTCAGGGATAATCTTGATAAGTATGAGCTGGGTATTGCCGCCCAGAAGATATACGATTTCATCTGGGACACCTTCTGCGACTGGTATATAGAGCTGACAAAGCCCCGGCTTTACGGCGAGGACGAGGGCGCGAAAGAGAGCGCACAGCGGGTGCTTTTGTATGTGCTCACCGAGATACTCAAGCTGCTGCATCCCTTCATGCCCTATA
>CAZLIJ010000214.1:0-3058 GCA_964559305.1 uncultured Oscillospiraceae bacterium
TGATGTTTTCCGGCTTGAGAGCCAGAACGGTTTCAATGGTTTTGGCAAAGCCGTCGGGCGTGTCACCGGTAAGCCCCGCGATGAGGTCCATGTTCACCTCAAAATCCCCCGCGGCCCGGACCATTTCCAGCGCGTCGATGACCGCCCCCGCCGTGTGCCTGCGGCCAATGGCCTCCAGCACGGCGTCCGACATGGTCTGGGGGTTAACGCTGACCCGGGTTACGCCCCGGGCTTTCAGCACAGCCAGCTTTTCCGGCGTTATGGTGTCCGGCCTGCCGGCCTCCACGGTGTATTCCCGAAGCGCGGAAAGGTCAAAGCTTTCTTCAAGCCCCGCGCACAGTGCGTCCATCTCAGTGGCCGAAAGGGTGGTGGGCGTGCCGCCGCCCATGTATATGGATACGACCCTGAGCCCCGCGGCTTTCACGGCTTTTCCCGCGGCGTCGATCTCCTTGCGGAGCGCCGTGAGAAACGGCGGGATAAGCACCATGCTCTTTTCCACCGACTGGCTTACAAAGCTGCAATAGGCGCAGCGGGTGGGGCAGAAGGGTATGCCCACATAAAGGCACACGTCCTCACTTTTAAGCTCCCGGCGCATCCCCTCGGTAACAAGGGAGGCGTCAAGGCACAGCCTTGCCCGGGCCGGGGATACGTCGAACTCGTCCATAAAGCGCTTTTCCGCCGCCTCGGGCTCAAGGCCGGACTCCAGGAGCTGGGACATGAGCTTGCCCGGCCGCACCCCGGTAAGAGCGCCCCAGGCGGGCCTTTCGTGGCCTGCGCGCACCGCCGCCCGGTAAAACGCGGTTTTTATCATCCGCTGCACGCAGCGGTCCAGCAGCACCGGGTCTTCAAGTCCGGCGGAGCTCACCGCGGCTTTGCCTGTATGGATATCCCCGTCCAGACACAGCCGGCAGCTGACCGTGGCAAATTTTTTTCCCATGCCGAAGGATATTTCCACCCTGTCGCCGGAGGGCTTTCCCTCCGGATATTCTGGTTTCTCCCGGGGATACAGAGCCAGCAGCATCTGCTCCACGGCGTATTTGTTGTTGTGCCCTCGCAGATACAGTCTCACTGCCGCCCTCCAAAGTCTCATAATATGATAATACGCTGAAATTAGATAATAGTTAATTATACCACTTACAAATAATAACTCAACCACGGGAAAAACACAGAGCCATTTAGTCAAAAAAGCCGTATTTTCTGTCTCTTTTGAAATTTCATTTGAAATCACCCCCCGATCTGTGATATTATGTTAACGGACGAAAAAGGAGAGAGAATATGTTTGAGATCGGCGAAAAAATAATCTACGGCGAAAACGGGGTCTGTACCGTGGTGGCGGTGGGCCCGATAGCTATGAGCGGCGCTGACAAGGGGAGAGAGTATTACACCCTTTCACCCATGGTGGGAACCGGCACTTTCTACGCGCCGGTGGATTCCAAGGTCTTTATGCGCCCGGTGATGTCCAAGGCTGAGGCGGAGGATTTTATCGACGGAATGTGGGAGATAGAACCCGCCGTGTGCCATGATGTGCGCTTTACCCATGTGGACGCTTTTTATAAAGAGCTATTCCGCCGCCATTCCTGCGAGGCCATGGTGGCGCTTTTGAAGGGCATATATTCTCAGGAGCGGTCAAACCGCTCCAACCGCATAGATACCGTTACCCGCCGGGCAAAGGAGATACTCAACAGCGAGCTTTCCGTGTCTCTGGGCATACCCTATGAGGATACCGAGGACTATGTAAGAGGAAAGATGGAGGAGCAGGCCTAAGACCGCTCCTTTGAATATGGGAACAGATAAAAAAATTCCCGCCTTCCGGCGGGAATTTTTTTGTTTTACAGCTTTACAGCGGCAGGTTTTTGCTGGCGCGCACAGCGGCAAAGTCGGCAAACTTTTTCGCCGCGGGAGCCAGAGTTTCCGGCACGGCAATGCCGATCTCCACAGGCTGACCGGGGGAAAGCGGCATCACGGCCACACGGCCTGTCCAGTCCCTTGCCACCATGGATTGATTAAGGCTTATGCCCAGCCCGGACTCCACCATCAGATAGGCGTCATAGCTGTCGTTGGTGGCGAAGCGCACATTGGGCTTTATGCCCTGTTTCTCAAGGATGAGGGAGCAGTCGGTTTCGCTGGTGTGGCAGATGTCTATGTAAGGCTCGTGGCAAAAGGCCGTCAAGGGGAAGGTAGCGGCTTTGGCCAGGGGATGATTTGCCGGCACCCAGGCTACCATTTCCTCCATGGCCAGCTTCATCCAGCGGAAGTTGCCCTCCCGGCGGCTGATAAGGCTCAGATCCACCCGCCGGTCATCCATGGCGCTGACAAGCTCGCTGCTTATGCCGTCCACCACCCGGACTTCTATGTTGGGATAGCTGCGGCAAAAGTCGGCGATGAGCTCCGAAAGCCAGCGGTAGTAGCCGCTGCTGGAAATGCCCACCGTGACCACACCGGAATCAAGACCCCGTATTTCCCCGGCCAGCTGGTCGAACTGCTCGCCCCACTTGGACAAAGCCCTGAACGCGGGCAGCAGAGATTCGCATTCCCTTGTGGGGGAAACGCCGCTGCGGGAGCGCACCAGCAGTGGGAAACCGGTCTCGGTCTCAAGGGACGCCATCATACGGCTTATGCCGGAGGGGGTATAGCCCAGCCTTTCGGCCGCGGCGGAAAGACTGCCGGTCTCTATCGTACACAGCAGCGCTCTGCATTTTTCGGTATCCATACTGCGCCTTTCTTTGAGTTAAAATCATATTCCTTTTGTTTGTTTGTCTCTTTACTCAAAAATAACCCAAATACCCTCTTTTTGTCAAGGAATATTATCCCATTGACCCTTGTTTATCAGCCCAGACCCCAAAAATTGCTCTCCAAGACGTCAAAACTGCGCTGTTGCATAAAAGAATGCGGATTGCTATAATCTAAACTGAAAAAATATAAGCACGGGGAGGGCGGCATGAAAAACATACTTATGATAGGCACCGGCGGAACCATAGCCTCTGAGGTCACGGGAGAAGGTCTTACCCCCGAGCTCACGCCGGAGCAGCTGATGGAATATGTGCCTTCGGTGTCCGAT
>CAZLIJ010000215.1:0-3048 GCA_964559305.1 uncultured Oscillospiraceae bacterium
AGTGCTTTCTCTCCGGCGGCCTGCCCGCCTTCGACATCGTCGGTCTGCCCGACGCCGCCGTGCGGGAGGCGCGGGAGCGGGTGCGGGCGGCCATCAAGAACTGCGGGTGCAAATTCCCCGTCAGCCGCATGACGGTAAATCTGGCGCCCGCCGACACCAAAAAAGCCGGCACGGTCTACGACCTGCCGGTTTTGCTGGGTATACTCTCCGCCGCCGGTGATATCAAACAGCCGGGGGACGACTGCGCCTTTTTCGGGGAGCTTTCCCTGACAGGCGAGCTGCGGGGCGTACCCGGTGCGCTGCCCATGGCGCTGGCTGCCCAAAGGGCGGGTGTGAAAAACCTGTTCGTGCCGGCGGACAACGCGCCGGAGGCCGCTTTCGCGGAGGATATCGCCGTTTACCCAGTCAAAACAGTGGGGGAGCTGCTGGCCCATCTTAAGGGCGAGGAGCTTATAGCCCCCGCCCGGCCCGGCCGGATAGAACGGAAAATTCCCGCCGGGCTGGACTTTGCCGAAGTGAAGGGTCAGGAAAACGTCAAGCGGGCGCTGGAGATCGCCGCCGCGGGCGGCCACAATATTCTCATCGTGGGCCCGCCGGGCGCGGGCAAATCCATGATGGCAAAGCGTCTGCCAACCATATTGCCGGAAATGACCCGTGAGGAGATAATGGAGACCACCGAGATACATTCGGTGGCGGGGCTGACAAGCCCGGCAAACCCCATAGTGGCGGTCAGACCCTTCCGCTCGCCCCACCACACGGTGTCGGCGGTGGCCATGTCCGGCGGCGGCAGCAGCCCCCGTCCGGGTGAGGTCAGTCTGGCCGACAACGGCGTGCTGTTTTTGGACGAGCTGCCGGAATTCCAGCGGGATGTGCTGGAGGTGCTGCGCCAGCCCATGGAGGACGGCCACGTCACCGTGTCCCGAATTTCCGGGTCGGAGACTTTTCCCAGCCGGTTCATGCTGGTGTGCGCCATGAACCCCTGCAAATGCGGCTGGTACGGCCATCCATCGGGCCGCTGCCGCTGCACCGACGCCGAGGTGCGCCGGTATCACGCCCGCATCTCCGGCCCGCTGCTGGACAGGATAGACATTATAGTGGAGGTTCCGGCTCTTGAGTATGAGGAGCTGAAGGACCGCAAACAGGGAGAGAGCTCTGCGGACATAAAAGCCCGTGTGGACACAGCCAGAGCCGTTCAGCACCGGCGCATGGGCAGCGGAAAAGACAACGCCCATCTGGGCCCGAAGGAGCTGGATAAATTCTGCGCTCTTACAGGGGAGTGCGAGGGCCTTATGCACTCGGCTTTTGATTCCATGGGTCTTACCGCCCGCAGCTACGACAAAATTTTGCGGGTAGCCCGCACCATCGCCGACCTTGCCGGCAGCGAGAGCATTGAGCCGGAGCATCTGGCCGAGGCCATCCAATACAGAACTTATGATTTCAGGGAGAGCGCTACATGAGAGATATAATCCTGCTAAAACAGGGCGAAATGGTCCTTAAGGGCCTGAATAAGCACCGGTTCGATCAGATATTGCAGAACAATATCCGCTACCGGCTCAAGCCCTTTGGAAAATTCAGAATATACAGCCGCCAGTCCATAGTTTATGTGGAGCCGCTGAACGACGAAACCGACGTGGACGGCGCTTTTGAGGCTCTTAAGACCGTATTCGGTATCATCACCCTCACCAGAGCCGCCGGCTGCGAAAAGAACAAAGAGGCCATAGCGAAGCTGACCATAGAATATCTTAAAGACGCCATGGAATCGGCGGAGAGCTTCAAGGTGGAGGCGAGAAGGGGAGATAAGTCCTTCCCCATGACCAGCATCGAGCTTGCCCAGTATGTGGGCGGCGAGCTGTCCGACGCTTACCCCGACATAAGGGTGGATGTGCACGATCCGGCTCTCACCGTCAATGTGGAGATACGGGATTACGCGGCCTTTGTCCACGGCGAATCTGTCACCGGCGCGGGGGGGATGCCTTTGGGCTCCAACGGCAGGGCCGTGGCGCTTTTGTCCGGCGGCATAGACAGCCCCGTGTCAACCTATATGATAGCCCGCCGGGGCGTAAAGCCCATCCCGGTGCACTTTTTTTCCTTCCCCTATACCTCTCAGCAGGCCAAGGAAAAGGTGGTGGAGCTGGCGCAGATACTCACTGAGTATTGCGGCAGCATGACCATTGAGGTGGTGCCCTTCACCCACATTCAGGAGGAGATAAGGGATAAGTGCCCGGAGAAGTATTTCACGCTTATCATGCGCCGGTTTATGATGCGCTGCGCCGAGTATATCGCCAAATCCAACGGCTGCGGCGCCATAATAACCGGCGAGGATCTGGGGCAGGTGGCCTCCCAGACCATGGAGGCCATGGCCTCCACTCAGGCAGTCACCGACCTGCCGGTTTTGCAGCCGCTGGTGGGCATGGACAAGGAGGACATCGTCCGCATAGCGCGGAAGATAGGCACCTTCGATACCTCCATCCTGCCCTATGAGGACTGCTGCACGGTGTTCACGCCCCGCCATCCCGAAACCCGCCCGGAGGTGGCGGAGGTGGCCCAGGCCGAAGCTGTTCTGGATATAGACGGCCTTGTTACCGAGGCCGTAAACAATATTGAAAGGATTCGTGTTGCGCTGTGAAAAAGACTTATAATGCCGAAATAATTTCCGTGGGCACGGAGCTTTTGCTGGGTCAGACCACCAACACCGACTCCCGGGACGTGTCCCAAATGCTTACAAAGCTGGGGATAAACGTGCTCTACCACACCGTGGTGGGGGATAACCCGGAGCGTATGGCAAAGAGCATTGACATCGCCAAAAGCCGGGCGGACATCATCATAACTACCGGCGGCCTTGGCCCCACCTGCGACGATCTTACAAAACAGCTGCTGGCAAAGTCTTTCGGATTGAAGCTTGTGATGGACGAGGACGAAAAGGCAGGACTGTACGACTATCTCACCAACAAGGGTTACAGCCAGCAGATGACGGAAAATAATCTCCAGCAGGCCATGCTGCCGGAGGGCTGCTTCAAATTCCACAACGACTGGGGCACTGCCCCGGGC
>CAZLIJ010000216.1:0-3035 GCA_964559305.1 uncultured Oscillospiraceae bacterium
CGGTGGTGTTCACAGCGCCGCTGCTGGCGCTGAGCTTCGGCTATGTGCCCATTTTGGGGCCGCTTGTTAATCTGCTGTGCCTTTGGGCGGTCACTGCCTGCTTCTGCGGCGGCTTTATTGCCTGTGCCGCCTGGGCGCTGTGGCCGGTTGTGGGCAAAGCTCTGGGCTGGGCGACGGCCTTTCTTGTCCGGTATATAGCCCTTGTGTGCGGCCTGACAGCCAAGCTCCCCTTTGCCGCTGCATATACAGCCAACAATCTGGTGGGCTGGTGGCTGGCTCTTACATACCTTGTTTTTATGATCTGCTGGCTGGGGCGGGGCGGGAGAAAATTCCGCTGGATAATGCCCGGCGCGCTGTCTGCCATATCCCTTTGCGCGGTCATGATGATATCCGCGCTGGGCTACGCCGCCGGAGGCGGCAGCGTCACGGCGCTGAACGTCGGGCAGGGAGCCTGCACAGTTATATCTGCCGGGAAAAACACCGTTGTGGTGGACTGCGGCGGCACAGGCACGGGGGAAAACGCCGGGGACACCGCGGCCCAGTACCTGATGAGCCGGGGCAGAACCGGGGTGGACGCACTTATACTGACCCATCTGCATGCCGATCACGCCGACGGCGCTGTGCGTCTGATGCGCATGATGAAGGTGAAAACCCTTATTATGCCGGTAAGCCCCAATGACGACGACGGACTTCTGGCCGGAATACTCAGTGAAGCTCAAGATACAGGGACTGAGGTAAAATTTATCGGCGCCGACAGTCTGCTTACGGCGGGAAAAATAAGCGTCAGTCTTTTCGCGCCGCCGGATAAGGGCACGGCCAACGAGCGGGGGCTTTCGATGAAAGTGTCGCTGGGGGCCTTCGACACGCTTATAACCGGCGACATGAACCGCACGGCAGAAAAAGAAATACTGGAAAGCCACGATCTTACGGGAACAGAGCTTATTATAGCGGGACACCACGGCTCAAAGTACTCGTCGTCAGCCGAGCTGCTGGCAGCCGCGGGGGCAAGAACAGTGATAATATCGGTGGGCTACAACAGCTACGGCCATCCCTCCAACTCGGCGCTGCGCCGGATATGGGAAGCGGGGGCGGAGGTGTACCGCACCGACCTCAACGGAAATATAACCGTAAAGGCAGGTTGAAATATGAAAAAAGACGAAACACTCAATTACGGCGCCACCGTTTCGGAGCTGAAGAAAAACGGCCCGCAGCGGCTGTACCTTTTGTGGGGGCCGGAGGACTATCTGCGGGAGCAGTTTTTATCGGAGCTGAAAAAGGCCTGCCTGCCTGAAGGGGAGGGGGATTTCAGCTATAAGCGCATGGACGGGCCGGATATTGACCCCGCCGCGCTGCAAAACGCTGTGGATTCCGTGCCGTTTATGACGGAGCGCACGCTGGTGGAGCTCAGAGGCGTTGATCTGAACAAAATCAAGGACGCCATGTCCGACGCTGTGGCGAAGGTGCTTTCAGACATCCCCGATTACTGCACGGTCGTATTTGTTCAGGGCGGGGAATACGAGCCGGACGGCAGACTTAAGCTTATAAAAAGTATAAGAAAATCCGGCCGGGAAGTGAAATTTACAGCCCAGAATCAGGGTATGCTGGAGAATTGGGTGAAAAAGCGCTTCGCCGCGCTGGACAAGAATATAGACGGCCCCACGGCCCAGCACCTTATTTTTGTCAGCGGTACGCTGATGACAAGGCTCATTCCCGAAATTGAAAAAGTGGCGGCCTTTGCTCAGGGCCAGAGCGTGACAAAAGCCGACATAGAGGCTGTGGCCCACCACATACCGGAGGCCAGAGTGTTCGACATGACCGACTGCATCGCCGCCCGGGATACCGACGCCGCGGCCCGTATTCTGGCCGAGCTTCTGGGGGACAAGGACAACGACCCCATAATGCTCCTGGCCGTGATAGGCCGGCAGATGCGCCAGCTGTACGCCGCCCGCCTGGCCACAGACCGGGGGCTGGGACGGAAATATGTTGAGGACAACTGCGGCATAAGATATTCCTTTCAGGTGGACAAGCTCATGCGGGCAGCCCGGGGTTACAGCATACCGGCCCTTGAGCGCGCCGTGGAGCTTTGCTGCGAAACGGACACAAAAATGAAAAGCACCGGCGAGGACGATACCGCGCTTTTGAAGGACGCGGTGATGCGCATAGCCGCAGGGGAGACCAATGGTAAAAATTAAAGAGGTCGTGGTGGTGGAGGGCCGATACGACAAAAACACCCTCAGTCAGGCGGTGGACGCCGTTATCATCGAGACATCCGGCTTCGGCATATTCAACGACAGGGAAAAGCAGAGCCTTATCCGCCGTATGGCGGAGGCTCGCGGCATAGTGGTGCTGACGGATCCCGACGGGGCGGGTTTTGTGATACGCAATTTTATAAAGGGCTGCGTGGACCCAAAGCTTGTCAAGCACGCCTATATCCCCGATGTGCCCGGTAAGGAGCGGCGGAAGTCCGCGCCTTCAAAAGAGGGCAAGCTGGGGGTGGAGGGTATGAGGCCTGAAATGCTGGTGGAGGCGCTGCGCCGGGCGGGAGCTACCTTTGAAAACGGTGACGCGCCGGACACAAAAGAGCGCATCACCAAGGCCGATATGTATGCAAAAGGCCTTTCCGGCACGCCGGAGAGCGCGGGAGCAAGAAAAGAACTGCTTGTTAAGCTCCGGCTGCCGGCGCGCCTTACCGCCACCGGCCTTCTTGACGTGCTCAACGCCATCATGACCCGGGAGGAATTCATGGCTCTTTAAGGGACGAGAGCTTTTTATAGTGGCAATATGTAGTGGGGTATGATATAATATTTCGAAAATAAAGTAATTTACCCCCATATCTTGATAACGGAGGAAACAAAAAGATGAAATGCCCGTTTTGCGGATATGAAGAAAGCAAGGTCGTGGATTCCCGTCCAACCGACGAAGGCGCGCGCATCCGCCGCCGCAGGGAATGCCTCAAATGCCAAAAACGTTTTACTACCTACGAAATCATTGAAAGCCTTCCGGAGTATACTAAAGACTTAGATAATTCAATTAAA
>CAZLIJ010000217.1:0-2990 GCA_964559305.1 uncultured Oscillospiraceae bacterium
CGATGGCGTATATCACCAGCGCAAGGATTATCACGCCCTCCGCAATGGCAAGGGAATACTGCCCCACAGCCAGTGTGGCGGCGGCAAACAGTATAAGGAACAGCAGATATGTTCTTACTCCCGGTACGGACGTGGGTTTCTGCGATTTATCGTTCAAAGGTCAGGCACCCCCAAAAGACGCTATTTATCCATGCTAATAGAGATACATTATAACAAATAACCCTTTTCATTACAACCTTAAATGCAACATAAAATGCCCCGGGGCGGCAGATAATATTTTCATAGAATAAATATGCGGGAGGGCGTTTGATGAAAGCTGTAATTATGGCCGGCGGAGAGGGAAAGCGGCTGAAATCCGTCACCGGCGAGCTGCCCAAGCCCATGGTACCGCTGCTGGGGAAGCCGGTGATGGCGTATATCGTGGAGCTGCTGCGGCGAAACGGAATCACGCAGATCTGCGCGGCGCTGAAATATAACCCCCAGCCCATCATGGACTACTTCGGCGACGGGTCGGATTTGGGCGTGAGCATGGAATACCGTATCGAAAAGGAAGCTATGGGCACTGCCGGCGGCGTGAAAAACTGTGCCGATTTTTACGGAAACGAGGATTTTCTTGTTATAAGCGGCGACGCGGCCTGTGATTTTGATCTTCGCTCCTTTATCTCCGCGCACTAGCAAAAGCGGGGAGCCGCCGCCATCGCCCTGCACCGCTGTTCCCAGCCTTTGGGCTACGGTCTGGCAGTGACTGACGAGGACGGGCTGGTGCGCACCTTTATCGAAAAGCCCGGCTGGGAGCGGGTGGTGACAGACCTTGTGAACACGGGGATATACATTCTCTCTCCCCGGGTCATGCGCTATGTGCCCGACGGGGCGGCCTATGACTTTGCCAAAGACCTTTTCCCTCTCATCCTTGATCTGGGCGAGGATATTCTGGGTGTGGCCATGGAGGGCTACTGGTGCGATATAGGCACGCCCCAGAGCTATTACCAGTGCTGCGCCGACGCTCTTTCCGGCAAGCTGGCGCTGCCGGGTGCGGACATTCCGGCGCCCGCGCCTCAGCCGGTTTCCGCCGGCGAGGACGCGCTGCCTGATGAGCACATTTCGGAGGTGGTCTGCCGTGACAGGGCAAAGCTTATGGGGGAGCTGTCAATAAGGCTGATGGACATGGGCGCGGATTACAGCCACGGCGTCACCGTGCGGGGGCGGGATTTTTCCGTTAATTTCTCACCTGTGGCAGACAGGACCGCCGTTCGGGTAGCGGTATCCTCCGGGGATGCGGAGATGGCCCGGGAGCTTTCCATAGCCGCGGAGGACCTGCTGCGCGCCATAAATTTATGATTGCAGGATAAGCCCAATGATTATATAATCTCCTCAAAAGCCGCCGTTCATCCGGGCGGGGCGAAAGGAGATAAAATATGGACGTTGAAAAAACCATAAAAAACCTCGAAAGCCGTCATTTCAAAGTCAGCCGCTTTTCCACAAAGGAGGAGGCGGCCGACTACCTGTGCGGCCAGATACATAACACCGAAGTGGGCATTGGCGGGTGCAAGACCGCCGACCAGATGGGCCTTTTTGAAAAGCTGTCCCAGACCAACACTGTCCACTGGCACTGGAAGCAGACCGACGCCGACGTGCTGACAAAAGCCAATGCCGCGCCCGTTTACATTGCGGGCGCCAACGCCATTTCCGAGGACGGGCAGATAGTGGAGATAGACGGCAAGGGCAACAGGATAGCCGCGCTGGCCTTCGGCCCCGGCAAGGAAGTATATATAGTAGCGGGCACAAATAAGCTCTGCCCCGACTTTGATTCCGCCGTGTACCGGGCCCACAACGTGGCCGCCGTGGAAAACGTGAAGCGTTTTCCCAACAACACCCCCTGCAAAATCGACGGCAAATGCCACGACTGCCGCTCGCCGGAGCGGGTATGCAACGCCATGCTGGTCATCACCGGCCCCATGATGACCATGAAAAAGGTCGAGGTCGTGCTTATCGACGAAGAACTGGGAATGTGAGGGAAAAATATGAGCTTTATAAGACGTTCAGCCGACCGTGTCAGCGCGGTGAAAAAAAGCCTTAAGGGCGGCCCAGGCCGGGCCGTGAACATGGAGATACTCTCCGGCGCCGATGAGATGTACGGCAAGGGCCGGCTTTTCAACGAGATCGTGCTGGATAAAAACTGCGGCGTGGGCTGGCACATCCACGAGGGCGACGGCGAGGCGTATCTGATGCTCTCCGGCGAGTGCGAGTATGACGACAACGGCACTGTCACCACCATCAAGGCCGGTGACGTGACCTTCACCGGCGACGGCGAGGGCCACGCCATAACCAATCTGAAGGACGAACCCGCCTATCTCATCGCGCTGATACTGTATAAATAACTGGGCGCTCCACCTCCACCCCTCAAGGGGAAGGCTCTGAGCGCGCCGGACAGCCAAAACGAAAAAAATTCCCGGACAAATGTCCGGGAATTTTTGGCTTTATTAATACATTCCGCCCATGTCGGGAGCCGCGGGAGCTACCGGCGCGGGGGGCTCGGGGATATCGGTTACAAGGCTCTCGGTGGTCAGGACCATGGACGCCACGGAGGAGGCGTTCTCCAGAGCGCTGCGGCAGACCTTGGTGGGGTCGATGATGCCCAGCTTTATCATGTCGCCGTAGCTGTCGTTGGCGGCGTCGAAGCCGTAGTTGGCCTTCTTGCTGGAGCAGACGTTATCCAGAATCACAGCACCTTCAAGTCCGGCGTTGGCAGCTATCTGCATGATGGGTGCGCGCAGAGCCTTGCCGATGATATAAGCGCCGGTCTTCTCGTCGCCCTCAAGGGTGGCGGCCAGCTCGTCGGAAGCTCTGGCAGCCGCCACATACGCGGTGCCGCCGCCGGCCACAATGCCTTCCTCAACAGCGGCGCGGGTGGCGTTGAGCGCGTCCTCGATGCGCAGCTTCTTTTCCTTCATTTCGACTTCGGTGGCTGCGCCAACACGAATCACAGCAAC
>CAZLIJ010000218.1:0-2948 GCA_964559305.1 uncultured Oscillospiraceae bacterium
GTGATTATATGTTTGAAAAATTACGCGAGCTTGCGGACAGATACGCGGAGCTTGAAAACAGAATGCAGCAGCCCCAGACCTATTCCGACGCGGAGACCTATGCAAGATACGCCCGGGAATTGAGCGAGCTTGAACCGCTGGCGGCGGGCTGGAAAAAATATCAGGCATATCAGGCCAATATGGACAGCGCAAGGGCCATGATGGACGACCCTGAGCTGAAAGCCCTTGCCAGAGAAGAATATGCTGAGGCTGAGGAGCACATGGAGGCTCTGGAGCAGGAGTTGAAAATACTGCTGCTGCCCAAAGATCCCAACGACGCGAAAAACGTCATTATGGAGATACGGGGCGGCGTCGGCGGGGAAGAGGGTATGCTTTTTGCCCACGACCTTTATCGTATGTATTCCCTTTACGCTGAGAGCAAGGGCTGGAAGATGGACGTGGTCAACTCAAGCCTTACGGAGCTGGGCGGCATAAAGGAGATAAGCATTGTCATCGAAGGGGACGGCGCATGGTCAAGACTTAAATACGAAGCCGGCGGCCACCGGGTGCAGCGTGTACCGGTGACGGAATCCGGCGGGCGCATCCACACCTCCGCCGCCACAGTGGCGGTTATGCCGGAGGTGGAGGAAGTGGAGTTCAGGGTAGACCCCAAGGACTTGAAAATCGACACCTACCGTTCCTCAGGCGCCGGCGGACAGCACATCAACAAAACCGAAAGCGCCATACGCATAACCCACCTGCCCACCGGCACGGTGGTGGAGTGTCAGGACGAGCGCAGCCAGTATAAAAATAAAGACCGGGCCATGAGCATCCTGCGCTCCCGGCTTTATGAGGCCGAGCAGGAGCGCCGCAGCGCCGAGATTGCGGCGGAGCGGAAAAGTCAGGTGGGAAGCGGCGACCGCTCCGACAGGATAAGAACCTATAACTTCCCCCAGAACCGGGTAACGGACCACCGCATTACCGGGGAAAACCGGAATTTCAATATAGACACTGTTATGAACGGCGGTCTGGACGGTATCATTGACGCCCTCACCACTCAGTATCAGACGGAAAAGCTGAAGGAGCAGGCACAGAGCTGATGGATACGCTGATAACAAAAACAAAGATAGACGCCGGGGCAAAAATAATCCGCCGGGGCGGCCTTGTGGCCGTGCCAACGGAAACGGTTTACGGTCTGGCCGGCAACGGCCTTAACCCGGAGGCCGTTGAAAAAATATACGAGGTCAAGGGCCGGCCGGCGGTAAAGCCCCTTTCGCTGATGGTGCCCGGGCCGGAGGCCATGGGCAAGTATTGCCGGGATGTGCCCAAGGCGGCCTATGCGCTGGCAAAGAAATTCTGGCCCGGGCCGCTGACCATAGTGCTGCGCTCCCGTGCCCTTGTGCCGGAGATCGTCCGGGCGGGCGGGGCCACGGTTGGGCTGCGCTGTCCAGACCATAAAAAGACCCTCAAGCTGCTCAAAGCCGCGAAAGTGCCCTTTGCCGCGCCCTCAGCAAACCCCTCGGGAGCGCCCAGCCCCAGGACGGCGCTTGAGGTCAAGACCTATTTCAACGGTAAGATCGAAGCCATTATAGACGGCGGTGAGTGCGGCCTGGGTCGGGAATCCACCATAATAGATATGTCCAAAAAGCCATATAAGATCTTGCGGCAGGGTGCGCTGCCGGCAGAGGATATAGCAGACGCGCTGGCGGCAGAAATGCGCATTATCGGCATCACCGGCGGCACAGGCTGCGGCAAGACCACGGCGCTTGAAAGACTTGCAAAGCGGGGCGCGCTGATCATCGACTGCGACAGGGTGTATCACGAGATGCTGGAGAGCGACAGGGATATGCTGGGGGAGATAGAGCAGTGGTTCCCCGGCGCGGTTGTGGACGGAAAGCTGAACCGCAAGGAGCTGGGCGCGGTGGTTTTCGCCGACGAAACGGCGCTTGAGGATCTAAACCGCATAACCCACAAGCATATAGACAATAAGATAAACGCTATGCTTCGCGACTGGGCCATGGCCGGCGGCACGCTGGCGGCCATAGACGCCATCGCGCTTATAGAAAGCGGTATTTCTAAAAAATGCTGCGCCACAGTTGGCGTTGTGGCGGATTATAACAGCCGGATTGAGCGCATAATGGCAAGGGACAATATTTCCCGGGAATACGCCATGATGCGTGTAAACGCCCAGCAAAATACTGAGTTTTACAGACAAAACTGCGATCATATTCTGGAGAACAACGGTTCGGTAAGAGATTTCAAAAAAGAGTGCGACGCACTATTTACGGAGGTATTAAAATGACAGAAAAAAAGGCAGACGAAAAAATCAGGAAAGAGCTGTTCTATCAGCGCAAAAACGGCTATGAGCTCATCGGAGTGGACGAGCAGGTAGCGGTTGAGGATTACTGCGGGCAGTACATGGCGTATCTCAACGCCTCACGCACCGAGCGGGAGGCTGTGGTCAACGCGGTCAATGAGGCCCGGGAACAGGGCTTTGAGGAGTACAAGCGGGGCATGAAGCTGGCTCCCGGCAGCAAGATCTACTACATCAACCGGGGCAAAGCCCTGATTCTGGCCGTAATGGGCGAAAAGCCCCTTTCGGAGGGCTGCGTTATCGCGGGCGCCCATGTGGACGCGCCCAGACTTGATCTCAAGCAGATACCCATGTATGAAAGCGACGAGCTGGCCTATTTCCGCACCCATTACTACGGCGGAATTAAGAAGTACCAGTGGGTCACGATCCCGCTGGAGCTCCACGGCGTGGTGTCGCTGAAAAACGGAGAGAATGTGGAGGTGGTCATCGGCAGAGATCCCGGCGACCCCAGATTTGTAATAACAGACCTGCTGCCCCATCTTGCGCAGGAACAGATGAAAAAGACGCTGGCTGAGGGCATCACCGGCGAGGGACTGAGCATCCTTATCGGCAGCGTGCCCTATGACGACGGCGGCAAAGACAAGGTGAAGCTGGC
>CAZLIJ010000219.1:0-2947 GCA_964559305.1 uncultured Oscillospiraceae bacterium
AGCAGCGGCATGAGCACCTGCTTTGCCAGTACGGAGATATACTGGAGCTTTTCGGTGAAGATGCCGGCAAATTTCACGGTGGCCAGCCGCATACCGAGAATTATCATGCAAAGGGGAGTGCTCATCCTGCCCATAAGAGTGACCGCGTCTCCCAGCGCGCCGGGAATCTTCGTCCCGGTGAAAAACAGCGGCAGAGCCACCACAAGGGCCAGCACGGCGGGGTTGAGCACGATTTTCATGGGCTTGCAGTATTTCTTATCTCTGGTGATAAGGGTGGAGCCGACGGTCCAGCCCAGAATATTCATGGCGATAAAAAAGACTGTGGAGTATATGGCGGCTTCGGCGCATTCCGGCACCAGCGCCTCCACCAGCGGCACACCGATGAAGTTCACGTTGCCGAAGCAGGCGCTGAGCACCGCGATGCGGCAGCGCACATCGTCCTGACGGCGGCGGAAAACGAGATAGAATATGCCCATCATACCGCCGATCAAGGCGAGGGCTATGACAAAAACAATCAGTATGTTCACGCCCAGAGCCGGGGTATAATCCGCCTTTTGAAAGGAGTATACCGTAAGGCAGGGCTGACAAACATACATAAGCATTTTGGCGAAGGCGGGAATAGAGTCGGATTTTATAAGACCGGTTTTTACCGTCAGAAATCCTGGCAGCGCGTAGGCCAGCATGATGGCGACAGTGGTTAGCGTTATTAAAAACATTATTTTTTGAAGCCGTCTTTCAGCGCTACCGACCGGTTGAACACCAGATGACCCGGCGCGGCGTCCTTGCAGTCAAGACAGAAATAGCCCTCCCGCATGAACTGATATCCCTGAGCAGTCTTGCCCTTTTCCGGCATGGGCGCGTCGGCCAGACTTTTTTCCACCTTGCAGCCGGTGAGGGTGACAAGGCTATCGGGATTGAGGTATTCCATAAAGTCCTTGTCAGGACCGTCAGGATCGGGGTCGGTGAAGAGGTAGCCATACATACGCACCTCAGCGTCGGCTGCGGTAGCAGCGTCCACCCACTGGATGGTGCCGCCCTTGACCTTGCGTCCGTCGGCGGGATCGCCGCCCCGGGACTGGGGGTCGTATTCACACAAAACCTCGGTGACGCTTCCGTTTTCGTCCTTCACGCAGCCTGTGCATCGCACAAGATACGCGCCCTTCAGGCGGCACTCCGGCCCCTGGGGATAAAGACGCTTATATTTAGGCACGGGAGTTTCCAGAAAATCTCCCGATTCAATATAAAGATTTCGGGAAAAACTGACCTCGTGGACGCCCTGCTCGGGGTGCAGGGGATTATTCTCCACTGTAAGGGTCTCGCTTTTGCCTTCGGGATAGTTTGTGACCGTGAGCTTCACAGGATGCAGCACGGCCATGACCCGGGGGGAGCTTTCGTTTAGATCATCTCTCAGGCAGCTTTCAAGCAGCGCCCAGTCCACGGTGGAATCGACTTTTGAAACGCCGATGCGCCGGGTGAATTCCCTCACAGCGCCGGGGGTATAGCCCCGGCGGCGAAGCCCGCACAGCGTGGGCATACGGGGATCATCCCAGCCGGAGACCTTGCCTTCCTCCACAAGTCTGCGCAGCTTGCGCTTGGACATGACGGTGTAGTTTATGCCAAGACGGGCAAACTCGATCTGGCGGGGTCTGGACGGCAGGCCTTCGCAGTTTTCAACCACCCAGTTGTAAAGAGGCCGGTGATCTTCGTATTCAAGAGAACACAGGGAGTGGGTGATGCCCTCCAGCGCGTCCTGAATGGGGTGGGCAAAATCATACATGGGGAAGATGCACCATTTGGTGCCCTGCCGGTGATGCTCGATATAACGGATGCGATACAGCACCGGGTCGCGCATGTTGAAATTGCCGCTGGCAAGATCGATCTTTGCCCGCAGCGTGTACTGTCCTTCGGCGAACTCGCCGTTTTTCATCCGTTCAAAAAGATCAAGATTTTCCTCCACAGGTCTGTCCCGCCAGGGGCTGACCGCGGGATGGGACACATCGCCCCTATACTGCTTGAACTCATCCGGCGTCAGGGCGCAGACATATGCAAGGCCTTTTTTGATAAGCCCCACGGCCAGCTCATAGGTCTTGCCGAAGTAATCCGAGCCATAGAAAAACCTGTCGCCCCAGTCGAAGCCCAGCCAGTGGATATCCTCCTGAATGGGGTCCACAAACTCGGTGTCCTCCTTGGCGGGGTTGGTGTCATCCATGCGCAGGTTGGTGATGCCGCCGTATTTTTCCGCGGTGCCGAAATCTATGCAAATAGCTTTGCAGTGGCCGATATGCAGGTAGCCGTTGGGCTCCGGCGGGAAACGGGTGTGCACCTGCATTCCCTCATACTGTCCGCCCGCGCCGATATCTTCCTCAACAAAGGCCTCAATAAAGTTTTTTGAAGTTTCTTCCATGTTGTCACGCCCCATAAATTTAAGAATTAATGTTTGACAATTATATACTATAAATGTAGTAAATACAACAAAAAAGTGCTAACATATCTGTTAGACTCAAATCACAAAGAAGAGGTGACTGCCATGTCTGAAAAATATGACGCCATTATCATCGGCGGCGGCCCCGCAGGCATATCCGCGGCGCTGACGCTGCGCCAAAGGGACAAGAGCGTAGCTGTGGTGGCAAATCCCCCCGACACCACAAATCTTTGGAAAGCAAAGGATGTGGGCAACTACCCCGGTATTGCCGGCACGGGAGAGAGCATCCAGCGGGAAATGATAAAACAGCTGGCCTTTTCCGGAGCTGTTACCATCGCCGGCAGGGCGCTCTCCGTAGTGCCTATGGGCGCAAGCTTCGGCGTGGCGGTGGGCAATGATTACTATGAAGCCGCCGCTGTCATCCTTGCCGCGGGCATAACCCGGGAAAACGCCTATCCCGGCGAAAACGATTATCTGGGCCGGGGCGTGAGCTACTGCGCCACCTGCGACGGGATGCTCTACAAG
>CAZLIJ010000220.1:0-2918 GCA_964559305.1 uncultured Oscillospiraceae bacterium
GAAGGACTTCACCGCCAAAGTCACCGAGCGGGCTTCCGGCGAGGATGTGCTGGAAGCGCTGTCCCCGGCCCAGATGGTCGTGAAGATCGTCAACGAGGAGCTTTGCGCCCTCATGGGCAGCGAAACGCAGAAGATAATCATTTCCTCAAAATCTCCCAGCATCGTGATGCTGGTGGGACTGCAGGGCGCGGGCAAGACAACCAACGGCGCAAAGCTGGCCGCTTATATGCGCAAGCAGGGCAAGCGCCCGCTGCTGGCCGCCTGCGATGTGTACCGCCCCGCAGCCATCGATCAGCTTGAAACCGTGGGCCGCCAGCTGGACATTCCGGTGTTCCAGATGGGCAAAAGCGACCCCGTGGACATAGCCAGGGCTGCTGTGGAGCACGCCAAAAAGCACGGCAACGACATGGTGTTTCTGGATACTGCCGGCCGCCTGCACATTGACGAGGCGCTGATGCAGGAGCTGCAGAACATTCGGGACGCTGTGGAGCCGGCGGAGATCCTCCTTGTTGTGGACGCCATGACCGGTCAGGACGCGGTGAACGCCGCCACCGCCTTTGACGAGGCGCTGGGCGTCACGGGCGTGATGCTTACAAAGCTGGACGGCGACGCCAGAGGCGGCGCGGCCCTTTCCATAAAAGCCGCTACGGGCAAGCCGATTAAATTTGTGGGCACCGGCGAGAAGCTGGACATGATAGAGCCCTTCCACCCGGACCGTATGGCCTCCCGCATTTTGGGCATGGGCGATATGCTCACGCTTATCGAAAAGGCCGAGCAGAGCTTTGACGAGAAAAAAGCTCTGGAAATGGCCGAGAGACTCCGGGCCAACCGCTTCACGCTTCAGGACTATCTGGAGCAGCTGGACCAGGTGAAAGGCATGGGCGATCTTTCCGATGTGGCCGCCATGCTCCCCGGCGTAAACGCCAGCGCCCTCAAGGGCGCGCAGGTGGACGATAAGGCCACGGTCAAAACCGAGGCCGTTATACTGTCCATGACCCCGGCAGAGAGAGATAACCCCGATATGCTAAACTCCAGCCGCAAAAAGCGCATCGCCGCGGGCTGCGGACTGCAGGTGGTGGACGTGAACCGGGTGCTCAAGCAGTACGACACCATGCGCCAGATGATGAAGCAGATGTCCGGCAAGAACATGAAGAAAATGCAGAAGAAGATGGGCAAAGGCGGATTCCCGGGAATGGGCGGACTGCCCGGCGGCTTCGGTTTTTAAATCAGGTACAAATGCTAAAAGCTTTTTGTATATAAAATCAGCAGTGAAAGAGGTGAAAAAGCATGGTAAAGATCAGACTGCGCAGAGTGGGCGCCAAGAAGGCCCCCTTCTACCGCATCGTGGTGGCTGACTCCAGAGTCTCCCGCGACGGACGTTTCATCGAGGAGATCGGCACTTACGATCCCGCGCTGGAAAGCGATAAGCTCACAGTGGACATGGAGCGTGTTAAGTACTGGATCGCCAACGGCGCACAGCCCACGGACACCGTCCGCGGCCTGCTGAAAAAAGTCCAGGGCTGATAAGGAGAAACTACCGGCATGAAAGAACTTTTGACCTACATTGTACAGAATCTGGTCGATAATCCCGATCAGGTTACTGTGACCGAGCGCGTGGACGGCGGCGAGACCGTATTTGAAGTTCGTGTAGCCGACGGGGATATGGGCAAGGTCATTGGCCGGCAGGGCCGGATCGTCAAGGAGATCCGTATACTCATGCGGGCTGTCGCCCAGAGACAGGGCAAAAAGGTATCGGTCGAAATAATGGACTGATATGAAAAAGGGCTGCTTTTTAAGCAGCCCCTTTTTTCAACTGAGAGGAATTATATGGAAAAATCACAGTATATTGAAGCCGGAGAGATCGTTAATACCCACGGCGTGAAGGGCGAGGTCAGGATCAGCCCCTGGGCCGACTCACCGGATTTTCTGGCGGGATTCAAAACGCTGTATTTAGACGACAGACCCGTTAAAGTCGTTTCTGCCCGCCCCCACAAGGGCTTCGTTATCGCCGCGCTGGAGGGTGTGGAGGATGTGAACGCCGCCATGTCTTTGAAAGGCCGCAGAGTTTCCGTGGCCAGAGCGGACATCAAGCTGCCTGCCGACAGATACCTGATGGTTGACATAATAGGGGCAACAGTGGTGGATGAAGTCAGGGGAGAAGTGGGTAAGCTGGTTGACATAATGGAAACACCCGCCTCGCCTATATATGTTGTCAAGGGTGAGAGCGAGCACCTTATTCCGGCTGTGCCGGAGTTTATAAGATCGGTGGACGCCGAAAACGGCGTTGTCACCGTTCGGCTTATAGAGGGAATGTAATGCGGATAGATATTATGACGCTTTTTCCCGGCACCATGGACGCCGTGCTCAATGAGAGCATCATTGGCCGGGCCCGCAAAAAGGGCGCGGTGGAGATAAACTGCGTCCAGATACGGGATTATACCGAAAATAAACAGATGCAGGTGGACGACTACCCATATGGCGGCGGCTGGGGCTGTATTATGATGGCCCAGCCGCTGAAATCTTGCATTGACGATATTATGTCAACCGCAGAAGGCCTGCGCAGCCGGGTGATATATATGTCGCCCCAGGGTAAACCTTACGATCAGGCCGCCGCCAAGCGGCTGGTGGGGGCCTATGACCATCTGGTGCTGGTGTGCGGCCATTACGAGGGCGTGGACGAGAGATTTATCGAGGAGTGCGTGGACGAGGAGATATCCCTGGGGGATTTTGTCCTCACCGGCGGTGAGCTGGCGGCCATGGCGGTGACGGATTCGGTGTGCCGGCTTGTGCCGGGCGTGCTCAGCGACGCGGAGTGCTACACCGGCGAGAGCCACTGGAACGGACTTCTGGAGTACCCCCAATACACAAGGCCCGAGGTCTGGGAGGGCCGGCGGGTGCCGGAGGTGCTTATCCGGGGC
>CAZLIJ010000221.1:0-2683 GCA_964559305.1 uncultured Oscillospiraceae bacterium
CGACATCGGCTACGGCGGCGTTGACCATGTGCTGGCCTCCGGCGAGGACGTGAACGTGCTGGTGTTCGATACGGAAATATATTCCAACACCGGCGGGCAGGCGTCAAAGGCCTCCAATATCGGCCAGGTGGCTCAGTTCGCCGCCGCCGGCAAGGAGAATAAGGCCAAGGCGCTGGCGGAGATGGCCATGACCTACGGCTATGTCTATGTGGCTCAGGTAGCCATGGGCGCTGACAAGGGGCAGACACTCAAGGCCATGGTTCAGGCCGAAGCCCACAAGGGCCCGTCGCTTATCATTGCCTATTCCCCCTGCGAGCTGCACAACATGAAGGGCGGTATGCAGGGCTGCCAGCGGGAGATGGACAGGGCGGTCAAATGCGGGTATTGGAATCTTTTCCGCTTTGACCCGGATGCCGAGAGCGGCAAGCTTGTCATCGACAGCAAGGCGCCGGAGGCCGACTATCAGGACTTCCTCAACGGCGAAGCCCGCTTTGCCTCTCTGAGACAAAGCTTCCCCGAGCGGGCGGAGGAGCTTTTCAAAGCCTCTGAAATGAACGCCAAGGCCAGATATGAGCGGCTTTTGAAGCTGAAGGATATGTACGAGTAATATGAAACCGCCGCGGCTCTTGCCGCGGCGGTCTTTTCAGATCATTTGCGCTTTTTCTCAGTTTCGGGCGGAGCCACATATCCGGCTTCGGTCTCCGGATGGATCTCGTGAATGCGCTTTACGATATCATCCACCAGCCGCTCGTCCTTCTCGCCGAATATAATATTGGCAAATTCCTTCCCGTCGTGGACGAGAATAAGCCTGAAATACTCAATGGCTGGGTGGTCGTCGGGCATGACCACGCTGGTCGCCCGGTATGCCCGGTGGATATAGTCGTAAGGCACACAGATCTTTTTCCACAGGTCCTTATAATACAGGGCCAGAGAGCCCAGAAAAACTTTTTTGTACTGCTCTGCCGCCAGAAAATCCCCGGTATGAGCCTCGTCGGAAAAGCGCTTTTTGTTCACGTCTGTGAATTTGACATTTTTGGGCATAATATCACCCCTCCATTTTTTTGCTATTTTATCAGAAACGGAGGGGCTTATCAACATTGATATTTAGTTTTTCCCGCCGTCAGCCAAGGGCGGACATTCTGTAAAGCATTTGGGCCATCTGGGCCCGGGTAGCCCCGGCATCCGGCGCCAGCGTGTCGGCACTGAGACCTTTTATGATTCCTGAGCCCACTGCCCATGCCACGGCGCTTTCAGCCCAGGACGCAACGGATCCATAGTCCTTATACACTGCCAGATCAGCCGCTGCACCGGTATCCAGCCCTTTATATCGGGCGTATCTATATAAAAAGGCAGCGGCTTCCTGACGGGTTATTTTTACGTCCGGATCAAAAACTTCTGCGTTTACGCCCTCGGCTATGCTGTTGGCTTCTGCCCATATGACACCGTCACTGTACCATGCCCCGGAGGGCACATCCTTAAATCCGGATTCTCCCGTCACGGCTGGCGCACCGTCAAGCCTGTAAAGCGCCGCGGCAAAGCCCCCCCGCGACGCGTATTCATTCGGCGCAAAAGCCGTGCCGCTTATCCCTTTGATAATGTTCCTATCATAAAGCGCCAGAACGGCCGGATAGTACCAGTCGCCCGCTTTTACATCCGTAAAAGGCAGACCGTCAGAATCAGTGATAAAAACGCCGTCGGTGAATGTGTCCAGATCCACCGCGTCGTTAATTCCGTTGACCTTGCCGGCGTCGGAATACTGAAATCCCACCCAGCTGTCCCAATGCCCGGTGGAACCGGGACGGGCCACGCCGTAATCCGCCACCCACAGAGGATAGGCCTTCAGGCTCTCATTCCACAAATATTCGGCGCTGCTGGCGTCGGTATAAAAAAGCGGGGTGACGCCCGCGGCAGATTCCAGGGTTTTGGCGAAGGCCAGGGCAATTTCGTTGCATTCGCTGTCCGTAAGGCCGCTGAAGCTTTCAAAATCCACCGCGGGCCTGCACTCATAGCTCTGGTCAGCTATAAGAGAAGCAAACCGGCGCGCCTGAGCTTGGGCCTGAGCGGCGTCCGCCGCGGTGACATAAAAGTAGAAGCCCACCTTCATTCCGGCGCTGCGGGCGTTTTTTGCATTTGCCCGGAAGGTGGTATCCTCTGTAAGACCGTAGCCCGCACGGATATAGACAATATCCTTTCCGGCTTTTTTCACTTGTGAAAAATCAATGGCTCCCTGCCAGACACTTACGTCAATGCCCTGGTATTCCCGGGCAAAAGCTCCCGCGCACAGAGAAAAAGCCAGTATTCCGGCGCACAGAAGTGTTGATATTTTTTTATAAAGACCTCTCATTTTTCCGCCTTTCTGCTCAGCCGCGGTTTTGCGGCTGATTCTACAACAGATTATGACGGGGAAAAAATATGGGTGAATTGCAGCCGCCTTTTCGAATCCTATTACTGGGGAATACAAGTAGTTTATCAATCGCCTCTCCCGGCGAAGCCCAGCGGAGCGGGTTCGGCGGGAAAAAGGAAGAGCCATGGAGCGGACAAAGTAAAAACCAGTCCAAAGACTGGTTTTTACAGCGGGAGCGCAATGCGCTCTGACGTGGCGGAGAGAAAGGGATTCGCCCTCGCTGAGGCTCGGGTCCACGGCGGTTGCGGCGCGCCACCGGCGCCCCGCCAAGAGCCGCTT
>CAZLIJ010000221.1:2693-2908 GCA_964559305.1 uncultured Oscillospiraceae bacterium
GGAGAGAAAGGGATTCGAACCCTTGCGTGGGAGTGACCCACCTACCGGTTTTCAAGACCGGACCCTTAAACCACTTGGGTATCTCTCCGTATGTTGTTTTGACGGCTAAAAAACGACGCCGCGAACAAACACAGTCCGCGGCGACGCTTGGCGCAGAAGGAGAGATTTGAACTCTCGCGGTGCTCATCACACCCTACTCCCTTAGCAGGGGAGCC
>CAZLIJ010000222.1:0-2904 GCA_964559305.1 uncultured Oscillospiraceae bacterium
CGGCCGATGCCCTGCTCCGCCGCCCGGTAAAAGGGGGTGTACTGGCTCATCAGGGAGAAAAGCACGTCGCCCAGGGGAAAGCTGCGGGCGACCCAGTCGATGACCGCTTTGCTGTTTTCCGTTTCGCCGGGCAGAATGAGGTGGCGGATAAGCACGCCGCTTTGAAGTATGCCATCGCCGTCCATCTTGAAAGCGCCCCGCTGACGGTACATTTCCAGTATGGCCGAGGCCGCCATTTCCGGGTAGTTGGGGGCAAGAGAGTATTTCTTCGCCAGCGCGCTGTCCATGTATTTGAAATCGGGCATATATATCTGAACCTTGCCCTCCAGCATTTTCAGCGTGTCGGCTCTCTCATATCCGGAGGAGTTCCACACCACGGGCACGCCGGGGTCATAACCCTCCAGAGCTTCAGCTATCATACGGGAAAAATGGGTGGGTGTAACAAGATTTATGTTGTGTACGCCCTTATCCCGCAGCTCGCGCATAATGTCACGCAGCCTGTCCACAGTTACGGTTTTGCCCTTTCCGCCCCGGCTTATCTCACGGTTCTGGCAGAAAACGCAGCGCAGGTTGCAGCCGGTAAAGAATATGGCGCCCGAGCCACTGACGCCGCTTATGCAGGGCTCCTCCCCAAAGTGCGGCGCGGCTCTTGAGACCACCGGCAGTGAGGGACAGCTGCAATAACCGGCGGGGTTGTCGTCGCCCCGTCTTGCGCCGCACAGGCGGGGACAATCGGTACAGATGAATTCCATGATGACTCCAATCCGGGTGAAGAATAGGGGAAATTTTGTTATGTGCAAAATGCTTATAATCCGTAGAAAAACTTTCCTGATTATACGGCAAAATTGTCTAATATGCAAGAAAACATAAAAATACAAAAAAAGTACATGATTTTCTGCAAAAAAGTTATATAATCAGAACTGTTAGCGGGAAATAATAACATTATAAAAAGTTTTTCTCGCGGGAAGAGAACAGCGAATGCTTGATATTGTGTTGGTAGAACCGGAAATACCCAACAACACCGGAGCCATTGCCCGCACCTGCGCGGCAACCGGCGCCAGACTGCACCTGGTGAAGCCCCTGGGCTTCGACATATCCGACAAGGCCGTGAAGCGGGCGGGACTTGATTACTGGTGGCTTGTAGATATTTCCGTGTACGAAAATCTTGACGAGTATTTTGAAAAGAACGGCGATAAGGATCTGTGGCTCACAACCACCAAGGCGCCCATGAGCTATGAGCAGGCCGACCTTTCCACAGAGCACGTGACCCTTATGTTTGGCAAGGAGACCGCCGGGTTGCCGGAATGGCTGAGAGAAAAATACCGGGACAGATGTGTGCGCATCCCCATGCTCTCCCAGGCGCGCAGCCTGAATCTTTCAAATTCCATGGCAATACTGACATATGAGACCCTGCGGCAGCAGGGCTTTCCCGGGCTGAAAGGCACCGGCAGTATGAATAATGACAGTTTTTAAGGAGGCAATTCCATGAATTACAACAAGAAGACCGTACGCGATGCTGACGTCAAGGGCAAAAAAGTTTTGCTCCGCTGCGACTTCAACGTACCGCAAAACAAGGAGACCGGCGAGATCACCAGCGATAAGCGCATAGTCGCCGCTCTGCCCACAATAAAATACCTTCTTGATAACGGCGCGGCCGTTATCGCCTGCTCCCATCTGGGCAAGCCCAAGGGAGAGTGGAATATGAAGCTGACATTGGAGCCTGTGGCGAAGCGCCTTTCCCAGCTGCTGGAGATCGAAGTGATATTCGCAAAGGACATTATAGGCCCTGACGCCAAGGCAAAGGCTGCCGCTTTGAAGCCCGGTCAGCTGATGCTGCTGGAAAATCTCCGCTTTGACATCCGGGAGGAGAAAAACGGCGCTGACTTTGCCGGGGATCTGGCCTCCATGGCCGACGTTTTTGTGTCCGACGCTTTCGGTACTGTCCACCGCGCTCACGCCTCCACAGCCGGCGTGGCGGCTTATCTGCCCGCCTATGCCGGTCTGCTGGTGGAAAAAGAGCTTTCCGTTATGGGCAAGGCGCTGGACGACCCCAAACGCCCCTTTGTGGCCGTGCTGGGCGGAGCCAAGGTCTCCGACAAGATCGCGGTCATAAACAATCTGCTTGAAAAGGCCGACACCGTCATCATCGGCGGCGGCATGGCCTACACCTTCAAAATGGCTCAGGGCTTTACAATAGGCAAATCCCTGCTGGAGGAGGATAAGCTGGACTACGCCAGGGAAATGATGGCCAAGGCAGAGAAAAAGGGCGTGAAGCTGCTGCTGCCCACGGATAATTACTGCGCAGCGGAGTTTTCAGCCGACGCCAAACCGGTGCTGTGCAGGGGCAATATCCCCGACGACCTGATGGGCATGGATATAGGCCCTGAGACCGCCCAGACCTTTGCGTCAGCGGTTGCCGGCGCGGGCACAGTGGTGTGGAACGGCCCCATGGGCGTGTTTGAGTTTCCCGCCTTTGCCAAAGGCACCGAGGCCATGGCCAAGGCGCTGGCCGATTCCGGCGCCGTCACCATAGTGGGCGGCGGCGACTCCGCAGCGGCAGTGGAAAAGCTGGGCTACGCGGATAAGATGACCCATATCTCCACCGGCGGCGGCGCCAGTCTGGAGTTCCTTGAGGGCAAGGAGCTGCCGGGCGTGGCGTGTTTGATGGATAAGTAAGTCTCTCCCCGGCAGCTCCGGGGACCCCGCCGGGCGCGGCGTGTCTGATGGATAAGTAAGAAATAAAATTAAAATAAAAAACAGGTGATCAAATGAACAGAAAATACAGAAAGACAATAATAGCCGGCAACTGGAAAATGAACATGACCGCCAGCGAGATCAAACCGTTTATGGACGAGCTTAAAGCCGCCCTGCCAAGAACCAAGACCTGCGAAACGGTACTGTGCG
>CAZLIJ010000223.1:0-2901 GCA_964559305.1 uncultured Oscillospiraceae bacterium
CGGCAGCGTTGTCACAAATCTATCCGCCGGTGTTGATTTTACTTGTACAAAATGCTATCATCATGGTAATGAATAGTGGGGTATAATCTCCATGTCAGTCAAGCATAGCAAGGTATTTTATCATTTATACACAAGAGTTGTCAAGAAATATTTTGTAAATTACACAAATTTCGGCGGGAGTTTTTGGGCTCCGGCCTTTTTTTGTATTCAGGAGGAGCATGGACACCAGAGTAATACTGATTCTTTTTGCCGAAGCCGTCCTGACGATGGCGCTGCTGTACGCCTCCGGCGTACTGAAAAAACCGGCTCATGTTATCGTTTCCGCCCTGCTTGTGGCTCTGGCTTTTCTGCTGCGGGGCCTGATGCTGGATTACGAAACCTTGGATTATCAGGATTTTTTGACGGTGTGGACCCGGTATTTTGCAGAAAACGGCGGCTTTGCCGCACTGAAGGACTCCATCGGCAACTACAACATTCCCTACCTGTATTTTCTGGCCTGGTTTTCGTATTCGGACATTCGCGATCTATACCTTATAAAATGTCTTAGTATTTTCTTCGATATTATCCTTGCGTGGAGCGGCATGATGTTTGCCGGGCGTTTTACAAAAAGCGCGGCAAAAAAGCTTTTCTGCTTTTTCGCCGTGCTGTTCCTGCCCACCGTGCTCTTGAACGGCGCCTACTGGGGCCAGTGCGACAGTATTTACGCGGCCTTTGCCGTGATGAGCATATATCTTGCCCTGTCAGACAGGCCCTGGCTTGCCATGGCGGCGGCGGCTGTGTCTTTTGCCTTCAAGCTGCAGGCTGTGTTCGTGCTGCCGGTGTTTGCCGTGCTGCTTATCTTAAAGCGGATAAAGCTGCGGCATTTTCTCATGTTTCCGGCGGCGTACATAATGGCTGTTTTGCCCGCTGTGCTGCTGGGCAGGCCGTTTTGGGATACGCTGACGCTGTATTTCAATCAGGCCGGCAGCATTGGCGGCGGCCTGAATTATAATTCCAGTTCCGTTTTTTCTATTCTGACATCGGCTGATACCGCGCTGTGGTCAAAGCTGGGCGTGGCAGTGGCTTTTGCCGGTATGGCGGCAGTGCTTGTAACCGTATGGATAAAGCGCCGCTCCGCGGGAGATGCCGCCGTGCTGCTCTCCGCCGTGGTTTTTTCGCTGATGATACCCTTTTTGCTGCCCCATATGCACGACCGTTATTTCTTTTTGGCGGACATACTCACGCTGGTATCGGCCTGCATATTTCCGGCGCTGTTTGCCCTGCCCGTTCTCAGTCAGTTCGGCTCGCTGCTGGGCTACCACGCCTATCTTAAAATGCGCTACCTGCTGCCCATAAGCTATGGCGGCTGGGCCATGCTGGCCGCAGCGGTGATGGCATGGCTGGGGCTGTTTCTCCTATTCGATCACAAAAACAATTATCGCCTCCGCAATTAGCGGAGGCGATAATTTTATACATATCCGTTTTCTCCCCGGACGCTGGCTTCGCCGCTGTTTACTGACCGGCGCGTTCCGTCCGGCAGGCGCACTTGAAGGCCAAAGGAATCGTCTATGCTCTCGGCAAAGGCGCGCTCCTGCCGGTCTCCAGCCTTGAGCAGGACCGCTTTTCCCGGGGTGACGCACTTTTTTCTGTACTCGGCCAGATATTCCTCATGGGCGTCCGGCCAGCGTTTCGCCATGTCGTCCAAAGCTTTTATCATCTCCGCCGCCAGCTTTGCCCTGCACACCGGCCGCCCTGCGGCCATTCTGACAGAGCCCGCCGTTTCCTGTATCTCCTCCGGAAAATCCGAAAGCTCTTCGTTCGCGTTTACGCCAACGCCTATCACCACATACTGTATTGTGCCGCTCTCCCCTTCCACGGATAGCTCGGTGAGTATGCCGCAGATCTTTCTGCCGTCCAGAAGAAGATCGTTTATCCATTTTATGTCCGGCCCCACTCCGCAGGCCCGTTCTACTGCCCGGCTGATCGCCACGGCGGTCCACGCGGTTATCTCCGCCGTATCTGCCGGCAGGCTGTGGGGCCTTATCAGCATGGACATATAAACGCCCTTTCCCGCCGGAGAGCTGAATTCCCTGCCCATCCGTCCCCGGCCGCCGGTCTGACCGTTCGCCGCCACAACGAGGCCTGACGGCGCGCCCTTTTGTGCCAGCTCTTTCAGATAGTCGTTGGTGGAGGATACGCTGTCAAGGCACAGTACTCTTTCCATCCTTGCCTCCGGCAGCAGCGCCAGCAGCTCGCCCATTGTCAGCGCGTCCGGCCCCGACAGCAGCGCATAGCCCCTGTTGGTGGCGGAATCTATCCTGTACCCCTCGGCTCTCAGGGTTTTTATGGCCACGTTCACCGCCGCCCGGCTTATGCCCAGTCTTTTGCTCATATCCTCGCCGGAAACACTGCCCGCGCTCTGACGCAGCATGGCCAGCACACTGTCTTTTGTCATCATATCACCGCCATTTTTTGTTTCGTGTATTATAACACTAAAATGTAAAGGAGTAAATCTCCCGGCTATACAACCGTTCCGCCATTACCGGTTTTCCGCCGGGCGCGCGGGTTTTTCTTCTTGACAACCGGGGCATCCGTAACTATAATGAAAAGGCTTTACCGGGGTGTAGCGCAGTTGGTAGCGCGCTTGGTTCGGGACCAAGAGGCCGGGAGTTCAAATCTCCCCACTCCGACCAAAAACCTTCTGGAATCACTGATTTCAGAAGGTTTTTCTTTGTTTTATGCGCCGCAAGATTTGAACATTACACTACCATCTGCGGCGCTTTTTTGAGTACTTCCCTTTGCTTCGCAATCTCTGCCTTCATCTCACTGATTAGGCCCGGCAGCAGGGCTTCGCACTCCTCTCGGGTGTGGGCGTACACATTGCGGGAGTGTTTTTTACCATCCGGCCACACGGGCGAATAT
>CAZLIJ010000224.1:0-2883 GCA_964559305.1 uncultured Oscillospiraceae bacterium
GCCAGGCCCCCACTCCCAAAGAACCAAAGTAACAATCAGCACCGCCATGCTGCCGATGGTCATGGTAACGGAGGCGACGTGGGTATAACGGCCATAGCCCATCACCGTCATCAAAAAGGCGGGCACAAAAAGAACATAGGCAGTGTAGGCAATAAATCCCAGGGCGACCCGCCGCTTGGAGGTATAGCCATAGGCGGCGGCGCGATAGATGATGGACCACGCGCCCGGAATATAAAAATTCAGCAGAAAAACAATGAGCTGTGAAAAGGTCATCGCGCGCCCTCCTTTTTCTTGAAGCGGAACGCTGCATAACCCGCCTGTAATTGCTTGGTGGTGCCGCGGGAGATGGGCAAGCGCGCACCGCCGCGGAGCAAAATCCCGCTCTGGTCGATGCTGACCACGGCGCTTAAATTCACGATAAAGCCCTTGCATGAGCCGACAAACTGCCCCGGCACGAGGGCTTCCAGCTCCTCTTGCAGCCTTGCGAGGGAGCGGCGTTGCTCGGTGACGGTTTCCCCGCGCAGGTGGATCTCCTGCACGCGGTTACGGTATTCGATATACTCGATCTCGCGCACGTCTACAAGCCGCAGCTCGCCGTCCCCGCTGCGCACGGGCAGCTCTTTGGGCGCGCTGCGGCGCATATTCTCCATGGCGCGGTCGATGGCCTCGTCAAATTCAGCGGCGGTGAAGGGCTTTACCACATAGTGGGCCGCCTTGACGGAAAAGGCCGACACGGCAAACTCGTCGCTGGTAGTGAAGTAGACAATTTGGGCATCGCTGTGCCGCCGCCTCAGCTCTTGTCCTACGCCGATGCCGGTGAGCATGGGCATCACAATGTCCAGCAGGTACAGGTCATAGGGCGTTTGCTCGGCGGAAAGCAGAAGTGCGTCCGGGTGGGAAAACTCCGACACACGGGCGTCCAAATCACGCTCTTTGATGTAGCGTAGCATATGCCGGTATATGCGCGCAAGCTCCTCAGGCATATCGTCGCAGACGGCAATTTGCAGCATGGCTTCACCTCCGAAATTTTGCTGACAGGAGGGCTTATGGTTTTTCTTTTTTGCGCATAGTTTACCATTTTTTATGTGAAATGTCGAGAGGTGTCGCAGCAAATCACGGAAACACGATCGAGGCAATAAACGCGTTTTTTCAGCAGCGCACTCTCCCCACTGCGCCTGGCCGCGGAGAAAGGCCGCCGATGACGAAAATATCACGGCGGCCCCGGCGATCAGAATGGTTACTTTTTCTTGCATGAGGGCTTATTTCTCGAAAACAGATGAATACTATGCTATAATAAGCCGATGACAGCGACTCGAGCGGCAAAAAGCAGGGATGCCAGAGCGTCAAGCTTGCGCACAGGCGCGGCATCCGTCTAAGATAAGACCGACGAAACGGAGGACGAGGCAAATGAATTTTGGTGAACAGATCAGGAGCATCCGGGCAAATAACGGTTTGACACAGGAGCAGTTCGCGCAGAGATTAAATGTGTCAAGGCAGACCATATCCAGCTGGGAAAACGACAGGAACCTGCCCGATCTTGAAATGACCGTTCACATCGCAAAAGTATTCGGCCTCTCCCTGGATCAACTTATCTTAGGAGGCAGTAATATGACTGAAAAACTAATTTCTGATGGAAGCGAAACCACAAAGGCGAGAATCAACCGAAGCATTCTTATCATTGGTTCTATACTCATGTGCATTGGAGCCGCGTGCCTGATTTTGAAGGGTATGTCCGTAGAGTATGTGGACAGCGCGGGAATTTTGCATGAAAACTTCTTTTTTCTGCCCATTGGGTTTCTGTTCTTGTTTGGCGGGGCCGCAGCGTTTGCCGTTGCAGGCGTCAAGGCCATTGCATCCCGCTTCAAGAAACAAAAGCATGATGACGTGAGCGGGTCATAATTCCCACATTCTAAAACGTAAAAATACAGCAAAAGCACTTCTATCCTATGGAGCGCCGGACGGGTTATCGCCTGTCCGGTGCTCCATTTTTTCAGTTCAGGTCTTGACATGCTTTATAATCGGGCTATAATGAACATTGTTCAATTACGGAGGTGATTTCATCAATACCGTCGTGACTTCCAAAGAGGCGATCCTGAAGGTCTGCCGGGAGCTTGTTTCGGAGCAGGGCCTGGCCACGCTGAATATGCGCACTGTGGCGGAGGCCTGCCATGTGGCGCTGGGTTCGCTTTATAATTACTTTCCCAATAAGGACGAGCTGGTTTTGTCCGTGATCGAGAGCGTGTGGCAGGACATTTTTCACATGGAGCAGGATTGCCATGCGGAGCTGTCCTTCCCTGAATATGTGAATTGGATTTTTGAGAGTGTGCGAAAAGGGTCGCTGGCATACCCAAACTTTTTCACGGCCCATTCCCTGAGCTTTGCCAGCAGCGGAAAAAACAGGGCAAAGGAATTTATGGCGCGCTATTTCGTCCACATGAAAATAGGCATGACCCAGTCTCTGCACGGGGATGGAGCGGTGCGCCCCGACGCCTTTACAGCGGAGATGACCGAAGCGGACTTCACCGCGTTTGTCCTGACCAATATCCTGACGCTTTTGGTGCATCAAAAAGAAAACTGTGATGTGCTTCTTGCCGTCATACGCCGCACGATCTATTAAACACGGAAACCCGCCGCAAGGCGGGTTTTCACAGACGTTAATATGAACAATGTTCAAAATGAAAGGAAATGATTTTATGCAGGCAATTTTTGAAACTATGTTCGATATTGTTTATCTCACCACAGTTATCACGCTTGGAATTATGATGATATGCAAGAGCAAGGGTGAAAAGCAATACCTTTTGTACGGCGTCATGGCGGTGACGCTGGGCTTGTCAACGCCGGAACTATTTTGACCGAAAACGCCGGTCGGAAATGACCCACATC
>CAZLIJ010000225.1:0-1302 GCA_964559305.1 uncultured Oscillospiraceae bacterium
ATGTGAAGAAGGGCGAGAGCCTGGGGCTTATCCACGCCTCGTCTGAGGAAAAAGCCGCCGAAGCCGTGAAAGAGCTGACCGCGTGCTACACTATCGTTCCTGAAAAAGTTGAACGCGCGCCGTTTATAAAAGGCATAGTGAGATAAAAAAAGTCCCGCCCGATGGCGGGACTTTTTTTATGTTGCTCAGCTCACCGCGTGGGTGCGCAGATAGTTTATCATGGCGGTCAGACCGGCAGCGTTGGGGTTAAGCCCGTCGCCGCTGTCGAATGAGGCCTGTAAATATCCGTTATCGTCACACAGTGCCGAATAGGAATCGGCGTATTTGCAGCCGCTGTCAGCTGCGGACTGCTGTATCCAGTTGTTGGCCTGTCTCACAGTGTCTGCGGTCATGCCGTTGGCGGTGCCGTAGGTCTGGGATACGGGCAGAATGGAATTGCAGATGATAACCGTGTTGGGGCAGGCAGCCTTGATATCCGTCAGCAGGGATTTATACTGGGTGGTGAAATAGGTCTCGCCCATATATGCCGCGCCGTCCACGCCCAGAGTTATCACCAGAATGTCCGGCTTTGCGGCTTTCACGGCGTCAGTTATTGAAGCTTCGCCGTCAGCGGTGCTTATTTTGGCCGAGGCAAGAGCTGTCAGTGCAAGCTTGCCGTCCGCCGTGGATAGCACCTTTTTGGTTTCCGCGCCGTCCGGCAGCAGACTGTTGGGCTTAAGGCCGGCGGTAGTGCTGTCGCACAGAAAGGTCATGCGGCCTATATAGTCGTTGCCGGCGTCAGTGCTCACCGCCAGCAGGGCTGAGGTGGTCAGCGCTTTGACGCTTTGATTATCGACAGCGTCTGTGCCGGAGGCGGCCGCGGTGTTATCCTTGGCCTTCCCGCTGCCGTAATCCTTTGTAGCTGAGGCAAACAGCAGGGAAAACAGCACCAGCAGAACGCTTATCAATATCAGTATGGACCAGATAGAATACAGTGTGTCGCGTTTTTTCTTGTTCATATTTTTTACCGTTTAACGCTGCGGCGGACTGATAACAGCCCGCCGCAAATTATTAATTGATTATTCTTCCTCAGACAGCTTCTTGGCCTCGTCGATGACCTTCTGCTGAACGTTGCCGGGGGCTTCCTCATAGCGGTTGAATTCCAGTGTGAATGAGCCGCGGCCCTGGGTCATGGAGCGCAGGTCGATGGTGTAGGAGGACATTTCGCCCATGGGAACCTCGGCCTCGACTATCTGCATACCGTCCTCCGCGGTCATACCAAGCACTGTTCCGCGGCGCTTGGAGGAGATGTCGGACATGATG
>CAZLIJ010000225.1:1338-2857 GCA_964559305.1 uncultured Oscillospiraceae bacterium
TCCCGACAGGCTCAAGAATGGTGGGCTTGGCCTTGGGGATGCCGTCCTTATATGCCAGCTGAGCCGCAGTCTTGAATGCCATTTCGTTGGAGTCGACGGGGTGATAGGAGCCGTCATACAGCGTGGCCTTCAGACCCACCAGCGGGTAGCCGGCCAGCACGCCCTTGTTGACAGCCTCGCGCAGGCCCTTTTCAACTGCGGGGAAGAAGTTCTTCGGCACGCTGCCGCCGAACACTTCCTCGGAGAATATCATCTCGTCCTGATCTTCCTGTGGTTCAAAGCGTATCCACACGTCGCCGAACTGGCCGGAACCGCCGGTCTGCTTCTTGTGACGGCCGTGGGATTCGACCTTGGCCTTGATCTTTTCGCGGTAAGGCACTCTTGCGGGCTTAAGCTCGGCTTCGACGCCGAAGCGGTTTTTCAGCTTTGAGCAGAGCACATCCAGCTGCATATCGCCCACGCCGGACAGCACCTGCTGCTTGGTCTCGCCGTTGTTGACAAGCGTAAAGGAGATATCCTCCTCGTTGAGCTTTGTAAGGCCGGCGGCAATTTTGTCGTCCTGACCCTTGTTCTTGGGGAAGATAGCCATGGAGTAGCAGGGAGTGGGCATTTCCACCGGGGGAAGGGTGACTTCGTTTTTGGGATCGCAAACCGTGTCGCCGGTCTTCCAGTCCATCTTACCGATGGCGACGATGTCGCCGCAGGCGGCGTCCTTGACTTCGGTGTTCTTTTTGCCGCACATAACATACAGACGGCCCAGCTTGTCGGTTGAGCTCATGCGGACGTTGCGCAAAGACATATCCGAGGTGATCTTGCCGGACATGATCTTGACAAAGCTGTATTTGCCGAACTGATCGGATATGGTTTTGAAAACAAAACCAGCGGTGGTGCCCGCAGGGTCGATGCCCTCAGTCTCTGAAGGATCGGGCACATAGTCGATGATGCCGCGCATCAAAGCTTCGCTGCCCACGCCGGTGAGGGCGCAGCCGCAGAACACGGGCACGACGGAGCGGTCCTTTACACCGGCCTTGACGCCGGTAACGATCTCGTCGTCGGTCAGCTCCATGGTGTCGAAGAACTTTTCCATAAGCTCCTCGGTGGCGCCTGCCGCGGCTTCCATAAGTCCGGCGCGCAGATCCTCGACTCTGGCCTTGTCAGCGTCGGGAACGGTGATCTTGGCGGTCTTGCCGCCCTTGGTCTGATAAGCGGCGTTGTGCACAAGATCTATAACGCCGGTGCCGTCGGACATGGGGGCAACAACGGGACAGACGGCAGCGCCGTATTTATCCTTGAGAGCGGAGAGGACAGCGTTGTAATCGCCGTGCTCCTCGTCGATTTTGGAGATGTAGAACATGACGGGCTTGCCGGCTGCCTTCAGGTATTTCCAGCAGCGCTCGGCGCCGACGGAAAGGCCGTCCTTTGCGGAGCAAAGAATGATCCCCGCCTCAACGGCGCGGATGGAGCACAGCACCTCGCCGACAAAATCCTGATAGCCGGGGCAGTCCAGAACGTTTATCTT
>CAZLIJ010000226.1:0-2838 GCA_964559305.1 uncultured Oscillospiraceae bacterium
TTATTATTATGATTATTATTATTACGGCAATTATGGCATTACTTTCTCTCCCGCCACCACGGACACATGGACGTCGGTTACTGTCGGCGCCGGTACGTCAATAACCATTCCCGGACAGGAAGCCAAAGAGGCGGGCATCAATACCGAAACGGTGGACAAAAACTCCGTGCTGTACAAAACGCTGTCCGATGAGTTCGCCAGAACCAATGTTATGTCCGTCAGCCAGGCAACGGCTGATAAGGCCACGCTGCTGAAATACCTGAACCTCTCCAAACCGTCCATAGAATTGAGCAGCAAGCCGGGATCGTATGTCGGTAACTATTCCACAAGTCTTGTTACCGACCAGACGCTTACATACACCTTTACAATAAACAATCCCACAGACCCCACGCCGGTGACTACGCGCTATACCTGCACACTGTACATAGATCTGAACGCCGACGGCAAATACAGCGCCGACGAGCAGATCTCCGACTTGCTGGTAACGGGCGATAAAGGCGCCGTAGTTGCCGAGACAGCCCTTGCTGCGGGCAAGACGTATACGGTAAAGCGCCAGCTGCCGGGCAATTACAGCGGCATTATTCCTTGGCGGCTCATGGTGACGCAGAACGACACGGAAGGCCGCATCCACGCCTCCCAGATAGACTATACATATATTAAGCCGACGAAAGCTACAAAAATCAACATACTCCAGATAACTGACTCGTCAAAAAATTTCAAAGTGGGTGAACACAGCACTTATAGGAAGCTGTTTGGCAGTATAAAAGATCTTTATTCTGTGAATTTCACATATATCACTGTTGCCGCCCTCAATTCCCGGTATAGTACTTCGGCCGCCGCTTTTAATTATCTAAAAACATTTGATATGCTGATAATCGGTTTCGCGGATATGTACGGCGGCAGTAACGGCTTTAACGGAAATACCGCCCCGGCGATAACCATGTATATCGATACCGGCAAGGCCGTGCTTTTCAGCCACGACACCACGTCGTTCTGCAATGACGCGAACACCGCTCAGTGGGGATACTATTTCAACAAAGTTATCAGAGATCCCGTGGGTCTGGACAGATATGGCGTGACTGTGCACAGATATGGCGTGCCTGGGCAAAGCGGGAAGAGCTATACCACGGCATACAAGCCTAAGTCGGTGGAAAAAATAACCAATGAGATACAGGGATACACGGCAATGACGCTTATAAGGTATGGATACGGCTCATCAACATACACCTGCTCCGAGAGCCTTTCATCAGAGAACTCTATGATCACCACACAAAATGTTTCCAAGGTGAACAGCGGACAGATAACCACTTATCCATTTAAGCTTGTTGACAACATGTCAGTCGCGAAAACCCACGAGCAGTACTACCAGCTCAACATGGATTCTGACGACACAGTTGTGTGGTATTGCCTGTCCGACGGTAAGTATACCAAATATTTCAAGAACGACGGTACCAACGCCTATTATATCTATAATAAGGGCAACGTCACCTATACCGGCGCCGGACACACGACCGACATCGTTGTTGAGAGCGAGGCCGAACTTTTCGTCAACACCATGATTGCCGCATACCGCGCCGCCGCCGTCGATCCGTCTATTGCTTTCAAAACCGCCGACAGCCAGAATGTTTCTACCCAGATACTGCCGGTGGATATAGACGGCAATACCGTTTCCGCCGCCGAGGATACCAGGGTATACTTCAAAATTTCCGATACCAACCTTGTGGCAAGCAAGACCGTCAGCGCGGCGTTCTACTACAAGGACGGCAGCGGCACGCTGCCTGCGGATGAAGTTGGTAAAACGGAGCTGGCCGAAGACCCGGTGAATGGCGGCTACACCCTGCTGAAAGACGCGAAAATATATCTGGCTTCCACAGGCGCGGAGGCAACGGGCAACCTGCGCAGCGACACGCTGTACTACATAGTTGTGCCTAAGAGTGTTGCAGATACCGGTTCGTCAGCGGTTTCTTTGCTGGGCGTGGTCACGACCAAAATAGGCAAAACCGGCTACGAGGCGTATTACAGGGGCTTGTCGCTCCTGACCCTGCAAAAGGCCGGATATATGATGCTGAGATAGCCGACAGGGCAAAATATTATGCAAAAAGCCGCTTCCAAATTTTTGGAAGCGGCTTTTAGGTTTCATGCGGGAAATCGCTGCCGGAGGAGAGCCAGAGCCTGGCGAATTTCATCGGTAGCGGAAAGGGATTTGTGTGACGCGATGTTCACCGGACTGCCGGCGCCGGGAATGGCGATTTTGAAGGCCGGACTGGCGGCAAGAGAATTGGCCATAGCCGCGGATATCTCGCCCAGAAGGCCGTTGGCAAAATACGCGCCCAGCGGGGCGATAATAACATCCGTCCGCGCGGCGTTGTAGGCCACTGCGTTTTCGCCGGTGGCGCCCTGAATCCTTGAACCTTTTACCATGGCCGCTGTGGCGGCGGAGTTTGTACCCACGGCCACAGTTTCGGCTGTGGAATACTCTTTGACAACGGCGTCGATAAGGCTTCGGCCAAGACCTCCGCCCTGACCGTCAAGTATCATAATAGTCATGCTGACCGCCCCCTCGTTTTACAGTTAGGATTATAGCCTGACGGCGCGGGGGTAACAAGCCCGGTGGGGGGATAAAAAGTTTTCAATATATCCCCCCATGGGGCTTGCGGGCTGAAAAACGGGGCTATATAATCATGTCAAACAGAACACAAAAAATACCAGAAGGTATATCGGCCCGGAGAATTCGGGCCGGTATACCTTTTTACTTTTGTGCTCAAAAAAGATGGAGGTATGTATTATGGCGTGTTTTCTCGTTCCCACTGCCGAGGCCATTGTCGTGACGGCGGCGGC
>CAZLIJ010000227.1:0-2810 GCA_964559305.1 uncultured Oscillospiraceae bacterium
TGGGATATCTGGCAACGGATCTTTTCACCATGTCCACCCGCTCCTCCACGGAAAACATCGGCGCGGTCTTGGTGGAGTTGTACATAATGCAAACAACCACCTTGTCGAAAATCCTCGACGTGCGGCGGATGATGTTCAGGTGGCCCAGAGTGATGGGGTCGAAGCTGCCGGGGCAGATGGCAATGCTCATTGTTTTGGCTCCTTGCGGTAGACTGTAATCTTGACTTTTCCGTAATTATACTCCCGTCCCATATAATATGGGGCGGACACCGCCGGCATCGGCGTTTCCCGGCGACTTTCGCAAATTATTATACCACCATCGGATAATATGTCAACCGAATTGATTTTTTGCAAAACCGCGTCGTAAATGCCGGAATCATAAGGCGGATCAACGAAAACAAGGTCGAAACGGCCACAGGTGTCAAGATAGCCCAGCGCGTCCTCCGCGGCCACTCTGGCACTGAGACCGCAGGCGGTCAGATTCTGTCGGACTATGTCGGCGGCGGCCTTGTCCCTGTCCACAAAAACGCACTCCGCCGCGCCCCGGCTGAGAGCTTCAATGCCCAGCTGGCCGGTGCCGGCGAAAAGGTCCAGCACCCGCCGGCCCTCTACGTCGAACTGGATGATGTTGAACACGGCCTCCTTCACCGAGTCGGCTGTGGGGCGAATGTCATAGTTTTCTGGTGTTTTCAGCTTTCTGCCTCTGGCAGTGCCGGTAATAACTCTCATTTCTTTTCCTCCCCGGAATGGTAATAGTCGTAAACCGCCCGGGCCGTATTTTTCGGCACCGCGGCGCACAGCTCCTCATAGTCGGCGGCCTTCACGGATTTTATGGTCTTAAAGCGTCTGAGGAGTTCGTCACGGCGTTTTTCCCCCACGCCGTTTATCTTATCAAGTCCGGAGGAAAAGCTCTCTGTGCGCAAAGACCGCTGGTACTCGATGGCAACGCGGTGGGTCTCCTCCTGAATGTTCCCCACAAGGGCAAACAAGGCCGGGTCGGCGTTTATGCCGATCTCTCTCCCCTCCGGGTCCACAAGGGCCCGGGTGCGATGCCTGTCGTCCTTTACCATACCCCACACGGGCAGCTCTATGCCCATGGAGCCCATGAGCTCCCTCACGGCGGCGGCGTGGGTGCGCCCGCCGTCTATGAGCAAAAGGTCCGGCAGGGGGGCGAACTTTTCGTCTCCGTCCAGATAGCGCTGCAGCCGTCTGGCCACAGCCTGCCGCATACTGGCGTAGTCGTCCCTTATCTCCATGTCTTTTATGCGGAATTTCCGATAGTCACGCTTCAGGGGCTTGCCGTCTTTGTGTACGGTCATGGCGGCCACAATGCCCGTGTCGCCCAGATTGGACACGTCGAAGGCCTCTATCCGCTCCGGGAATTTTTCCAGTTCCAGCGCCTTTTGCAGCTTTTCCAGAGTTTTTGACCGGCGCTGCTGGGCGGTGGTGGAGCGCAGGCACTCCTCCCTGGCGTTGAGCACGGCGGTATCCCGCAGCCGGGCCCGCTCTCCCCTCTCCGGCGCTTCAACACAGACCTTTCGCCCGGCGGCTTCGGAGAAAAGCCGTGAAAGCTCCTCCATGTCCCCTGTGTCCACCGGCAGAAGGATGACCTTTGGCCAGGCGGAGTGGTTAACATAATATTGGCGCACCAGATCGGAGACAGCCTCGGCGTCCTCCTCCAGGGGCTCGTCTATCATGTCAAAGTCCTTGCCGGCCAGATCCCCGTCCACAAAATGCAGCACGGTAAAGCAGCATCTGGCGCCCCGGGCAAAGCCCACGGCGTCGGTTTCGGCGAAGGCGGTGGAGATCACCCGCTGGCGGTTTGAAAGGCCCTCCACCGCGCGGATACGGTCTCTCAGCGACGCGGCCAGCTCAAATTTAAGGCTCTCGGCGGCCTCGTTCATACGATCGGTAAGGGTACTGACCAGTTCGTCGGTCTTGCCGTCCAGTATAAGCTGAGCCTGTCTGACGGCCTCCCGGTAATCCTCCGGGTCGGCGGATTCAAGACACCAGCCGGCGCAGGCGCCCATGTGATAGTTCAGGCAGGGGCGGCTTTTGCCCACATCTCTGGGAAATTTCCTTGTACAGGTGGGCAGCTTCAGGGTCTTGCTGACGGTCTCTATTATTTCCCGGGTAGTATTCCGTCCGCCGTAGGGGCCGAAATATCTGGCTCCGTCCTTTTCCGGACGGTTGGTTATGGAAAAAGCCGGATAGGGGCTTTTTGTGTCCAGACGGATAAAGGGGTAGCCCTTGTCGTCCTTGAGCAGGATGTTGTAGTGGGGCTGGTGGCGCTTTATAAGGGAGTTTTCCAGCACCAGCGCTTCAAACTCCGAATTGGCCACGATGACGTTGAAATCCGCCACCTTGTCCACCATGGCGGCCACCTTGGGCAGATGCTCGCCGTGGAAGTAGCTGGACACGCGGTTTTTCAGTTTTTTCGCCTTGCCCACATATATGACCTGCCCCCGGGCGTCCAGCATGATATAGACTCCCGGCAGCAGGGGCAGATTATTGGCTTTTTCCGCAAGGGTGTCAAGCATCGGCCTTCGCCTTCTCCTTTTTGCTCTCGTCCTTATTGCCGAAAGCGCACCACAGCGTCACGGCGGAGATAACGATAACGCCGCCGATAAGGGCGAACACTCCCGGCACCTCGCCGTCGAATATGGCCACCCACACGGGATTCAAAAGCGGTTCCACCGCGCCCAGCAGGCAGCAGGCCAGCGGCGGGCAGTATTCGGAAGCCTTGGTGTAAAGCGTGTACCCTATGCCCAGCTGGAAAACGCCCAGCAGCAGGATATACAGCACCGCCG
>CAZLIJ010000228.1:0-2795 GCA_964559305.1 uncultured Oscillospiraceae bacterium
GCTAACCTGAAATAAATTTGAAAATCCAAAAAGATATCCTCCGCTTGCGTTTTCGCAAGCGGAGGATATCTTTTATCTGACTATATTTTTTCTATTACGCTTCGCCGCGCTCTTTCAGCGCGTCCTTGCGGCTCAGGTCGATGCGGCCTCGGTCGTCTATATTCATGACCTTGACCCAGGTCATATCGCCGATATTCAGCACATCCTCAACCTTTTCGGTGCGCTTGAACTCCAGATCCTTGATCTTGACAAGGCCGTCCTTGCCGGGAGCAAGCTCAACCCACGCGCCGAAATCGGAGCGGATGTTGGAAACCTTGCCGTAGTACAGCGTGCCCACCACGGGTACGAACACGATGTTCTCAATGGTGGTGCGGGCGGCGCGGCAGGCCTCGATATCCTTGGAGGCGATATATATGGTGCCGTCGTCGTCGATGTCGATCTTGCAGCCGGTGTCGGCGGTGATCTTCTGGATGACCTTGCCGCCGGAGCCGATGACCTCGCGGATCTTGTCGGGATTGATGGACATCTGGATCATCTTGGGGGCGGAAGCGGCCAGCTCCTTGCGGGGCTCGGAAATGCAGGGCAGCATCACGCTGTCCAGTATCTCAAATCTGGCCTCTCTGGTCATCTCAAAGGCGCTCTTGACGATCTCATGCTTCAAGCCGTCGTTTTTCAGATCCATCTGGATGGCGGTGATGCCGTCCTTGGTGCCGGCCACCTTGAAGTCCATCTCGCCGTGGAAATCCTCCACGCCCTGAATGTCGATGAAGGTGGTGAAGTCGTCCCCGTCCTGGATAAGGCCGCAGGAAATGCCCGCCACGGGAGCCTTCAGCGGCACACCCGCGTCCATAAGAGCCATGGTGCTGGCGCAGATGGAGCCCTGGGAGGTGGAGCCGTTGGAGGAGAGTATCTCGGAGACCACACGGATGGAATAGGGGAAGTCCTCAACAGAGGGAATGACGCACTGCAGCGCCTTTTCAACCAGCGCGCCGTGGCCGTATTCGCGCCTGCCGGTGGAGCGGGCTGCTCTGGCCTCGCCGGTGGAGTAGGGCGGCATATTGTAGTGGTGCATGAAGCGCTTGGAATCCTCTTCCCAGATGGTATCTATCTTCTGGGCGTCTGACAGGGTGGAAAGGGTGGCGATGGACAGCACCTGGGTCTGGCCGCGGGTGAACAGGGCGGAGCCGTGAACTCTGGGTATCACGTCCACCTCGGCGCCCAGCGGGCGGATCTCGTTCATCTTGCGTCCGTCCACGCGGTGGCCCTCAAGCAGCCACTTCTTGACTATCTTCTTCTGCATCTTGTAGAGGATCTCCTCCATGAAGCTCATCATGTCGGGGTGCTCCTCCAGATACTTTTCCTGCACCTTGGTGATCCATTCGTTTACTCTGGCTTCCCGGACGTTCTTGTCGTCGGTATCCATGCAGTACTCCATACCCTCGATGTCGTTGGCGCACAGCATATCGAAAAGCTCCTGATCGAAGGAGGCGTGCTCATACTCGAACTTGGGCTTGCCTATCTCGGCCACCATCTTGTCGATAAGATCCAGCACGGGCTGCAAATGGGCGTGTGCCTGCACAATGCCCTCGTACATCACGTCGTCGGGCACTTCCTTGGCCTCGGACTCGATCATGACGATCTTCTTGTGGGTGGCGGCAATGGTGGTTATCATGCGGTTGGTGGTGTTGCGTTCTTCCTGCGTGGGGTTGAAAAGGTACTTCTCCCCGTCCCAGCCCAGCACGATGCCGGCGATGGGGCCATTGAAGGGTACGTCGGAAATGGCCACGGCAGCGGCGGCGCCGATCATGGCGGTTATTTCGGGGGAGCAGTCGTAGTCCACGGACAAAACTTCGCAGGCTATGACCACGTCGTTGCGCAGGTCATAGGGGAACAGCGGGCGCATGGGGCGGTCGATAAGACGGCTGGCCAGCACAGCGTTGAGAGAGGGCTTGCCCTCACGGCGCATGAAGGAGCCGGGGATGCGGCCCACGGCGTACAGCTTTTCGTTGAAGTCAACGCTCAGGGGAAAGTAATCCACGCCGTCCTTGGGACGGGGGGATGCGGTGCAGCTGACCAGCACTGTGGTCTCGCCGTATTTTACCAGCACGGCGGCGTTGCACAGCTCGGCCATTTTGCCCACTTCCATGGACAGGGGGCGACCCTCATAGTCCATCTCATACTTCTTGTAGTTGGGGAAGGTCTTTTTTGTGGTGATGATGCTCATTGGCACTCCTTTCGGCTGTGGGAGCCGCCGGGCATTTTTAGCACTTGAAAGCATGTCCGCCATACGGGCACAGTTTCAAATACTAAAACCGCCGGACGGTTCCGCTGTTTGTTTCGGTATGAAAAAAATGACCGGAATAATATTAAATTATCCCGGTCAGTTAACGTTCATACCCTTCAGCGGCAGAGCAAACTGCGTATCGTTTGGTTGCTCTTCCTTTTCCAAACAAAACCCACTCCGTTGGGCTTTCGTTTGGTGTTTGGCATCCTTACTTGCGGATGCCCAGCTTTGCGATGATGGCGCGGTAACGCTCGATGTCCTTCTTGGCCAGGTAGTCCAGCAGTCTGCGGCGCTTGCCGACCATCTTGTACATGCCGACTCCACTGGAGAGGGTGTCGCAGCCGACAAGCGGGATGGCGCAGAGGGTGCAGAGCCCCTGGAGGTTGCCATCCTCGCCCCCCCAGCCATGGGTGGGGGCGATGGCGACCTCGATGGGGAGTTTTTGGCCGTCGACGAAGGCTCCCACCCCCGGTCGCAGGGTCACCTCCCGGTCGGTGGGAGCCTTCGTCGA
>CAZLIJ010000229.1:0-2786 GCA_964559305.1 uncultured Oscillospiraceae bacterium
CCCATATTCAGGCTCAGAACAAAATAGCCGCCCGCGTCGGAGCGGGACACCACAAAGCCCTTCTGGTAGAGCTGGGAGACAGCCTCCGCCACGGGAGTGCGGGAGATGCCCAGATTTGCCGCTATCTGATTGATGTTCAGCTTGGTGCCGGGAAGAATATCAAGACTGACTATTTCATCATAAAGCAGTTTTTCCACCACGTCTCTGAGCTTTGCAAACGGATTCTGGTCAAGATATACCTGTAATTTTTCTCTGTTCATCTTAGTCAGCTCCTTATAATGTCGTAAATACGATTAATTTTACATCTTTATATCAACAAAATCAAATATCTCGTTAAAAATGATCTGTTTCAATAAAACTGATGAGCCACCTGAGCAGCTCACCAGTCGTTTACAAATCAGTATTCAGACTATGGAGCCGAATATTTGCCTTTGCCGTGATGATTTCAGGCCTTGGCTTTATCATCAGCGGACTTGTGCATGGCCTCAAGCTTCCTGCATTTGGGGATGCCCCAGATGAAAGCGGGGATGATGATGAATAACAGGGAGTAGTAGCCGCAGTAGCCGTATGCGTACTTGATGATCTTGGTCAGGCCAAGCAGAGACACTGCGAAGCACACAGCAATGGTGATGGCCGCCACGATAACGCCGCGCCACTTCTCGCTCTTGATGGCGTTGGGGAAGCAGTAGCCCTGGAAACGCTGGACCATGGAGTAGGTCAGAGTGACGCAGGTGGATACGAATGCGCAGAACAGCAGCACACTGAAGATGACCAGCACCCACTTGATGCCCACCAGGGTAAGGACGGTCTGGTTGGGAACGCTAAGAGCGTTTTTGAAGCCTTCAACGCCGGCTTCCTTGAGGGCGGCCAGAAGCGGATACCATTTGACCAGCATCCAGCCGGATACCGCCAGAGCGCCGCCGTTCATCAGGCCGCCAAGTATGGCGGTGCGCTTAAGGCCCTTCTGGTTGAGCTCGGTGGCTGCGGAGATCATGGGAGCCACGGAAACGCACTGGAATGCGGCGTATACGAGTATGCCCTTCCAGATGGCGGTGGCCGGAGCCTGGGTGTAGGGCTGAAGCTCGGTTATGCCGTTTGCGGAGGTCAGGTTTGCGGCGATAGCGTCAAAGTTTGCTGTAAGACCGGTGACGACCATGATGGCCACGACCACCAGAATGGCGGCAGAGAGCACGGTGGAAGCCGCGATGACCAGCTTGATGCCGAAAATTGAAAGTACGATAAGTATTGCGACTATGAGCAGGTTGCAAAGGATCTTGGTGGTGCCGATATACTCGAAGCCAAGGAAGTTTGCGAAGACCTCGCCGGCGCCGGCCACTGCGGAGGCCATGGCGGCCAGCAGTATGACGACATAGAAGAACTCAAAGAATATTTCCATCCAGGGCTTGGGATACAGAGCACGGTAGGTGTCCTTATAGTTGTCGTAGCCGTTGAGTTTTGCGAACTTCATCATTATGTACATTACTACGGCCAGCAGGCCCATTGCCAGCAGGGGGTAGATGACGGCTGTCCAGCCGTACTGCGCATAATACTGGATTACCTGGTTGCCGGAAGCGAAGCCGCCGCCGACGTGGGTGCCAAACCATACGGACGCCACTGTGAAAGCGGCTCCCCATGAATACTTGGAACCCCATGATGCATTGTTGCCCATGTGTTTTCCTCCTACAATTCTGTTTGCTTTTTGATTTTGCTGTATCCTCAGTTTTTGCGAAGCTTCTGGAAAGCACCATTCGGTCCTCGGGCGAAATAGCTCTTCAAAAGATGCTCTAATTATAGAGCAGAAGCAAATTGTTAATCAAAAGCAATGAGATTTGACACACTGACGCAAAAATATTAATTTAATTAAAAGCAAAACTGATTTTTTTGAGAAAATAGTTAAAAAACTAAATATAACCGATATTTTTTTGACGATATGTCAAATCTGCATTTCCAAAAAAAGAGCAGTTTTAGAGCAACAAATACCAAATGCTGCCAATTAGTTTTGTATTATTGTAACAATTGCGCTTTAAAGGGGTAAAATATTTGGCACAATTGACGATTTCCAGACAAATCCATTTTCCGTATTTCCAATAAAATGTGCACTTAAATTGAAGCATTTTCCAATTGACGCAGGATTTGATTCATTTTCGGAATAAAAAGACCGCCGCGGGCATTATGACAGCGGCGGACAAGGTGTATAGGCACAATAACGGCCTATGCGCTGAAGGCGCGAAGGCCGTGCTGTTATTTCCCGGCGGATCTGAAATTCTCCGCCACGGCGTCGGCGGTCTTTTCCCAGGACATGACAAGCAGTATGGTGTTTCCGCTTTTCTCCACGATGGTTTTTTCCGCCTCCACGCATATCCATTTTCGGGGATTGGCGTTGTTCTTGATCTCAGCGGCCACCGCGTCACCGTTTACGTCCTCCGGCAGCCGCAGCAGCACCACAGAGTGGGCGATGGAGCCGATGGCGGCCTCAGAAGCCAGGCCCTGGGCGCCCTCAATGGGCTGGATGAAAAGGAAACTTGAAAAGTTTTCGCTGTCAATGGCGGTGTCCATGGTCATAGGCATATCCGGTACGTCTTTCAGTATAGTCTCCATAAGATCGCCCAGCGGTATGGAATCGGCCCCGTCAGACTGACCGCAGGCCGCCAGACACAGCAGCAGCGTGATAGTTACCGCGCAAATGATTTTTTTCAAAAAAATATCCCCCCAAAGGTTTTTCCTTAGTATTTCCAATGAGGGGGACAGTATTCATATATCAATTACTATGTCGTCTTTTTTGACCT
>CAZLIJ010000230.1:0-2775 GCA_964559305.1 uncultured Oscillospiraceae bacterium
GGGAACGCCTGAGCAAGGGCGTCGGCGTGAGCTTTGACGACGAGGGCAAGCTGGGTGAAATGCGGGTCAAAAAAGCCCGGCAGGTCCTTAACAAGACCGACGTGGCCGTGCTGGTGGTGGACGCCGCCGAGGGCATGGGCGGCTGCGACAGGCAGCTTATTGACCTTTTCAAGGCGAAAAGCATCAACTACATAGTTGTCATGAACAAATCCGATTTGGTGCCGGAGCATCCCGCGCCGGCCCCTGACGAGATATATGTCAGCGCCGAGAAAAAGGACGGTATATTTGAGCTTAAAGAGCGCATAGCCCATCTTGTACCTACTGACGACCTTACAAAAAAACTGGTGGGCGACATTATCCTCCCCGGCCAGACCGCCGTGCTGGTAGTGCCCATCGACTCCGCTGCGCCCAAGGGCAGACTCATTCTGCCCCAGCAGCAGGTCATCCGAGATGTGCTGGAATCCGACGGACTGGCCATGGTCGTAAAAGAGGACAGGCTGAAGGAGACTTTTGCAGCCCTGAAGGAGCCCCCTGCCATGGTCATTACCGACAGTCAGGCTTTCAAGCGTGTGTCCGCCGATACGCCCCAAACTGTGCCCCTCACCTCTTTCTCCATTCTCATGTCCCGCTACAAGGGCACGCTGGCCCCTTCGATTCAGGGCGCTGCCGCCATTGAAAACCTCAAAGACGGCGACACGGTGCTCATTTCAGAGGGCTGCACCCACCACCGGCAGTGCGACGACATAGGCACCGTGAAGATCCCCCGCTGGCTCCATGAGCACAGCGGAAAAATGATAAACATTGAGACCACCAGCGGCACGGAATTTCCCGATGAGCTTTCAAAATACGCCGTAATTATTCACTGCGGCGGCTGTATGCTCAACGAGCGCGAGATGCGCTACCGCTACAAATGCGCTGCCGATCAGGGCGTACCCATGACTAACTATGGCATAATCATTGCCTATATGAACGGCATATTAAAACGCTCTTTAGGTCTTTTCCCAGACTATCTGGCGCTTCTTCCCTGATTTTGCTTCAATACCCGGGCGCCTTTATTGGGCCCGGGTTTTTTATTTAAATCTTAACACAAAAATTATATCATCCCCTTTTTCTTGACGGCTTCATTATGCTTTTTCTGATACAATACGAAGCATGATAAAGGCGCGCGCAAAAGGCAGGTGACACACATGACCGCAATACTGATTATCGCAACACTGGCGATGATGGCTTTCGGCTATTATGTCATGCGCTGTCTCGATCGATATCTTGCGCGTATGAACGCCTTTGAAATTCCCCGGCGCAGAAATGCCTTTCGGCGCAGGGTTAGGGAGAAGCAAAATGAAATCAGCAACAAGGTCTATGCTGGTTATAGGCGTAGGACGCTTCGGCAAAAATCTGGCTTTAAAGCTCATGGAGCTTGGCAATGAGGTAATGGTGGTAGACAAGGACGAGGAGGCTGTCAACAAACTGGCGCCCCAGGTAACTGCCGCAAAGATAGCTGACTGTATGGATATGGATATGCTCAAAGGTCTGGGCGTGAGGAATTTTGACGTTTGCTTTGTGTGCATCACCGATAATTTCCAGTCCTCAATGGAGATCACCTCCCTGCTCAAGGAACTGGGCGCGCCATGTGTTGTGGCAAAATCCAACCGTGACATACACTCGGACCTATTGAAAAAGATCGGCGCTGACGACGTTGTGTATCCGGAGCGGGATATGGCCCGGCGCACGGCGGTAAAGTATTCCGCCCACGGAGCCTTCGATTACATAGAGCTTTCGCCGGAATACGCCATAATCGAGATCGCGCCGCCCTCAGACTGGGTTGGACAGCGGATAAACGAGCTGGGCATACGGGTAAGACACAACATAAACGTCATCGGCGTGCGGGACGGCACAAGCGTAAAACCTCTTACAAGCGCGGATCACCGGTTCAGAAAAGACGAACACATTATCATAGCCGGCAGTCAGCACGATATCCGCCGCATACTGGACAATAAATGACTGAGAAGCTATAATGTAGAAAACATTATAGCTTCTCTTTTTAGCTTTGCGGGGTGACTTCATGCTTAAAAACGCGCTTAAAACTATGGCGGCCACAGCCGCGGCGGTGGGCTGTGCCATATTGGGCGAGCAGATGGGTATAGGCAATGAAAGTATAATAATGGTATTTCTTTTGGGAGTTCTTGCCACGGCCGTGCTCACCAGCAGCCGCGCCTGGGCTATCGCCTGCGCGCTTGTATCCGTGCTGTTCAATTTTCTTTTTACCGCGCCGCTATATACATTTCAGGTTTACAGCACCAGCGATTTTATTCTGCTGGTCTTCTTTCTTGTCACAGCCATTGTTTCCGGCTCTATAACCTGCCGGCTGAAGAAAGAAAAGGAACTGGCCGGTCAAAACGAAAAGACCGCGGACACGCTCTATTCCATCGCCTCCGCCTTTCTTTCCGCCGGCAGTCAGGACAGCATCGTCAGCACCGGGCGGGAGCTTGTGAGCGAACACACCGGCCTTGCCTGTGATATAACTCTCTCCCCGGACTATCTGCCTGACGGCGCCGAGGTCTATGAGATCGATAGTCAGTCGGGCAATCAGGGGGAGCTTGTGCTGTCCGGAGACAGCCCCTCCGAAAGGCAGGAGCTTATCATTCAGGCCATATGCGCCCAGATGGGCGCTGCTCTTGAGCGGGAAAGACTGGTGTCGGAGAGGAACAGCATAGAGCTTGCCATGGAAAAAGAGCAGCAGCGTTCCATGCTTCTGCGCTCGGTGGCTCATGATCT
>CAZLIJ010000231.1:0-2732 GCA_964559305.1 uncultured Oscillospiraceae bacterium
ACGGCGTTACCGGCAAAGAGGAGATCATTGAACAAATTAATTGATATTTATCGTCTCTTATGGTAGTATTCACTTTTAGTGCAGGCAATAACGGGAAAAACTTATACCAGTACCGCAGACGCGTGCAGAACACGGAAGGTGTGAAAATTTGGAAAAATATGTTATCAACGGCGGAACGCCGCTAAACGGCGAGGTGGAGATCAGCGGGGCAAAAAATGCCGCTGTGGCCATAATCCCCGCGGCTTTGATGGTCAACGGGGTATGCCGGCTGGAAAACATCCCCCAGATAAGCGACGCGGATATGCTGCTCACTATTCTCAGCCATTTGGGGGCAAAGATACGTCTTATAAACAGATCCACCATTGAGATAGATAGCAGGGAAGTGTCTTTTCAGGACGCACCCTTTGATCTTATGCGCAAGATAAGGGCGTCGTATTATCTCATCGGCGCCATGCTGGGCCGCTTCGGCAGCGCCAAGACCACTATGCCCGGCGGATGCAATTTCGGCGTCAGGCCCATTGACCAGCACATAAAGGGCATGACGGCGCTGGGAGCGGAAGTGGACGTGCGCAGCGGCTTTGTGTACGCAAACGCCGTGGACGGCAGACTTCACAGCGGCAGGATATATCTGGACAAGGTCTCCGTGGGCGCCACCATGAATATCATGCTGGCGGCTGCCATGGCCCAGGGCAGGACGATAATCGAAAACGCTGCCAGAGAGCCCCATATTGTCGACCTTGCCAACTTCCTCAACTCCATGGGCGCGGATGTGCGCGGAGCGGGTACGGACACTATCAAAATAAACGGCGTGGATAATCTCCACGGCGGCAGCTACACCATCATCCCCGACCAGATAGAGGCCGGCACATATATGACAGCCGCGGCAGCCACCGGCGGCGAGGTGCTGGTGAAAAATGTGATACCCAAGCACCTTGAGTGCATAAGCGCAAAGCTGCGGGAAACCGGCACCATCGTGCAGGAAAACGAGGATTCCATACTTGTAAAAGGCGCGGCACATCTTCACAAGGCCAATGTCAAGACCCTGCCCTATCCGGGCTTTCCCACGGATATGCAGCCCCAGATGGGCGCTCTTTTGTGTATGGCGGAGGGGACCTCCGTTATAACAGAAGGAATATACGACAACAGATTCAAATACGTCAACGAGCTGCGCAAAATGGGCGCGGATGTACAGGTGGACGGACGGGTGGCCATAATAGAGGGCGGCTCCGGCCTTACCGGCGCTCCGGTGATGGCCTGCGATCTCAGGGCCGGCGCGGCAATGGTGATCGCGGGACTGTGCGCCTCCGGCACGACCTATGTAGAGGAGATCCATTTCATCGAGCGGGGATACGAAAACTTTGTGGGCAAGCTCAGGGCTTTGGGAGCGGATATTAGAATTCAGGACTTCCCCGACGACGAGAGCTCGGAAAAAGCCGTCAAGATAAGCTGATGCAGATAACGGTATTTGCCAGCGGGTCCACCGGCAACTGCTATGCCGTGTCGGACGGCAAAACGAATATCCTCATCGACGCGGGTATTTCTCTCAGACGCATCACAGCGGGGCTTAAGGAGCTGGCGCTGACGCCGGACGATCTGGCGGGCGTTTTGATAACCCATGAGCATTCAGACCATGTTTCCGGCCTGCCCATGCTTTTGAAGCACTATAAGCTGCCTGTGTACGCGACCCACACCGTGGCAAACAGACTTGTTGGGGCAATGCCCGCCGCCGGTGACGCGCTGGAGCTTATCGGCTGCGGAGAGAGCTTTGACGTGGGAAGCGTGAATATAACGGCCTTTCACACGCCCCATGATTCGGCGGACAGCGTGGGTTACAGGCTGGAGGACGGCAAAGTTTTGAGCTTCGCAACGGACACCGGCTGCGTTACCGACGAAATGCTTTCCGGCCTTATGGGCGCCGATACCGCTGTCATCGAGGCGAATCACGATCTTGAAATGCTCCGCACAGGGGCATATCCCGTGTTTTTGAAGCGCCGCATATTGTCCGACAGCGGCCATCTTTCCAACGACAACTGCGGTGAGCTTGCCAAGACGCTGGCCGAAAACGGCACAAAGCGCATCGTGATAGGACATCTCAGCCGGGAGAACAACAGCCCGGACAAAGCGAGGACAACGGTGGAGCGGGCGCTTTCCCACATGGACGCGCAGCTTTATGTGGCGCCGGCCTTCGGCTGCCTTACCGTGCCGGTGGGGGAGACAAGCCCATGCTGTGTGTGAAGCTCATATGCGTGGGAAAACTAAGAGAAAGATTCTATACTGACGCCTTTGAGGAGTACAGGAAGCGGCTGGGAGCGTACTGCAAATTCGACTGTGCCGAGCTTGCCGAGGAAAAGCTGCCCGGGGAGCCGGCGGCCGCAGAGATCGCAAACGCCCTGAAAAAAGAAGCTGCGGCCATACAGAAAAATATTCCTAAGTCAGCTTATGTGATAGCCCTGTGCGTAGAGGGAGATACTGTTTCCAGCCAGGGATTCGCGGATATCTTTGCCGGCCGGGCGCTTTCCGGCAGGCCGGACATCTGCTTTGTAATCGGCTCGTCCTACGGACTGGACAGTGATTTTAAAAAAAGCGCCGACAGGCGGCTTTCCATGTCGGAAATGACGTTTCCGCACCATCTGGCAAGAGTGATGTTGGCAGAACAGATATACAGGGCTTTCAAAATAAACGAGGGCTCAAGATACCATAAGTGAGGTTATTTCATGGACGATAATTCAGCA
>CAZLIJ010000232.1:0-1510 GCA_964559305.1 uncultured Oscillospiraceae bacterium
CTCTTGCGCTGCTGCTCAACGCCCTGAAGCTCTATCAGTTCCCCAACGGCGGGTCGATAGATCTGGCCATGATACCCATCTTCCTGTTCGCGCTGCGCTGGGGCTGCGGCTGGGGGCTGCTGGAGGGCTTTATATTCGGCCTGCTGCAAATGTTTATCGACGGCGCCATCGCCTGGGGCTGGCAGTCCCTGCTGCTGGACTATCTGGTGGCCTTCACACCGCTGGGTCTGGCAGGCCTTTTCAGAGGAAAGGGCAAGCTTATATATGCCGGCATTCTGCTGGGCGCCTTCGCCCGCTTTGTGGTGCACTTCATCAGCGGCGTGACCATTTACGCCATCAACGCTCCCACCGAAATTCTCAACATGACCCTTACAAGCCCCTGGCTTTTCTCGCTGGTGTATAACGGCAGCTATATGCTGGTGGATACGGTGGTATGCCTTGTTGTGTTTGCCCTTCTTTATAAGCCTCTGAAAAAATATATTCAGGGCGAGGATATAGCGGCGAAAAAAGCCTGAAAAGAATATTGACATCAAAGTTGAATATAGTATATAATGGCCTTCCGACAGTCAATTGACTGCCGGAAGGTTTTGTTTTGTCAACTGCTTCTGCCCGCAAGGGCGGATGTTGAGTATAATGACCCGAAAGGAGTGTAAGAAAAAATGAAACGTACCTACCAGCCCAAGAAGCGCCAGAACAAGAAGGTTCACGGCTTCCGCAAGAGAATGGCCACCTCCAATGGCCGCAAGATTCTCGCCCATCGCAGGGCCAAGGGCAGAGTCGAACTCTCCGCCTGAGGAAAGCTTGACCGGGTCTGATAAAGGAAATATTTTTTCAGGGCGGGTCTTGATCCGCCCTTATGGCATATGCAGTGAAATTTTGGGGTGAACCGCGTTGGAGACACTAAAGAAAAACTATGAATTCCGGCGCCTTTATTCCAAAGGAAAAAGCGCGGTAAACGGTCTTATGGTGGTATACTGCCGCCCCAACGGCGGCAATGGCAGCCGTGTGGGCTACACCGTTTCAAACAAGATCGGCAACGCCGTGACCAGAAACCGCATCCGCCGCCGCCTGAGGGAGATATACAGGCTCAACCTGTACCGGCTCCCGGCGGACATGGACATCGTTATCGTGGCCAGAGGGCGCGCCGCTCAGGCGGATTACGCCCAGCTGGAGAGAGCGTTTATGTCCGGCTGCGAGAAGCTGGGTGTTATTAAACAATGAAAAAAGTACTGCTGGCTATAATCAGATTTTACAGGAAATATATTTCCCCCATGCGGCCGCCCTGCTGCCGCTTCATACCCACCTGCTCTCAGTACGCGCTGGAGGCTGTTGAAAAATACGGCGCCGCCAAGGGCGGCTGGCTGGCCTTCAAGCGTATATTGCGCTGCCACCCGTTTCACACCGGGGAGCATGAGTTTTACGACCCCGTACCCTGACAACTACTAAACTTAGCCACCAAAGAGGAGAAACTTTATGTGGGCAACAATCACCAAGCCCTTTGCATGGCTGC
>CAZLIJ010000232.1:1520-2724 GCA_964559305.1 uncultured Oscillospiraceae bacterium
GACAGGCAACTACGGCGTAGCCGTTATCCTGTTCGCCCTTGTGGTCAACCTTATTCTGCTGCCCTTCATGGCCAAAAGCAAGAAGAGCATGATGCGCACCTCGCGCCTTCAGCCCCGAATGAAGGAGCTGCAGAAGAAGCATGAGGGCAATCCGCAGAAGCTCAACGAGGAGATGTCCAAGCTCTATCGTGAGGAGCATATAAACCCCATGTCCGGCTGCCTGTGGTCGCTGATACCTTTCCCCATACTGATAGCCCTTTACAGCGTTATTCGCCAGCCGCTGACAAGAATGATGTATCTTGCCGCGGACAAGGTCACGGTGCTGCAGGACTATCTTGTAAGTATGGGCTGGTACACGGTACCGGCAAAGGCGGACGCCTATTACGAGATCACCCTTACGGAGCTTGCTCATAACCACTGGAGCGACGTGCAGGCCGCCGTCGGCGGACAGCTGGACGGCCTTATGAACATCGACTTCAGCTTTTTGGGCCTTAATATGGGCGCCAAGCCCGAGTGGAACTTCTTCACCCAGGTGGACTGGGGAACTGTTTCCAGCTGGCTGCCCGCTCTGGGCCTGTTCCTTATCCCCCTGCTGTCTGCTTTCCTTTCATGGCTTTCCATGAAGGTCAGCAATATGTCCAATCCCCCCGATCCTCAGGCTCAGGCACAGATGAAGACCATGAACATTGTGATGCCGCTGATGAGTATATGGATCTGCTTCGTCATGCCCGCGGCTCTGGGCGTATACTGGATCGCAAACAGCCTTTTCGGCATGGCCCGCGACTACTCCATGACCAAGTATTATATGAAGAAACTGGACAAGGAGGACGCCGAGCGCATAACCCAGCGCAGTCAAAGAGAGAAGGAGCTGGAGGAAAAGCGCAGGGAGACAGAGCGGCTGAAAGCGGAAGGCCGCACCGAGGTCAATGCCAACACCAGCAAAAAGAAGGTGCAGGCACAGGCAAGGCAGACCGACGAGGAGCGCCGTGCCGCCGCTGAAAAGGCGGAAAGGGAAGCCCGCCGTGCCCGGCTGGGCATCAAGGGCGGCGAAGCTCCGGAATCCCAGGTGGGCGGACGCCGCTTCGCCCGGGGAAGGGCATATGAATCCGACCGCTTTGACGATGGCGCCGAGCTTGAGCCGGATGAGAATGATATCCCGGAAGACGCTGACACAGCCCCTCTGGCTGATGTAAAGCCGGCGGAC
>CAZLIJ010000233.1:0-2715 GCA_964559305.1 uncultured Oscillospiraceae bacterium
TCAAGGCTCTTGTAGCCGGTGAATTTTGTGGGCTTGTTGTCAAGACCCAGATCTATGCCTGCCCACGCCAGATCGCCCAGCGCCTTGCGGGCCTCTCTGGCCGTCTTTTTCTGCTCCAGCATCAGCGCGTCGAAGCGCTCCTTATCCACGGTCAGCCCCTGCTCCCCGGCCATCTCCACTGTAAGGTCAATGGGGAAGCCGTAGGTGTCGTACAGCTTGAAAGCGTCGTCCCCGGAAAAGACGCTGCCGCCGGCGCTTTTCACGCACTCCAGCATATCGGAGAATATCTTCATGCCGCCGTCGATGGTGCGGGCAAAGGTCTCCTCCTCGGTTTTGAACACGCGGACAATATAGTTTTTCCGCTCCAGCAGCTCCGGGTACGCGCATTTATTCTCCTCCACCACGGTTTCCACCACTTTGTAAAGGAAGGGCTTGTTCACGCCCAGAAGCTTGCCGTGGCGGGCGGCGCGGCGCATAATGCGCCGGAGCACATAGCCCCTGCCTTCGTTGGAGGGCAGGATGCCGTCGGCTATCATCATGGTGGCGGAGCGGGTGTGATCGGTTATTATGCGCAGCGACACGTCCTTTTTGGCGTCCTCGTGATAGTGGGCGCCGGTGATCTCGGATACCTTGGCCGTGATGCTGCGGACAGTGTCCACATCAAAAAGGCTGCCCACATTCTGGCTGACGCAGGCCAGACGCTCAAGGCCCATTCCGGTGTCTATATTCTTCTGGGCAAGGTCGGCGTAGTTGCCCTTGCCGTCGTTATTAAACTGGGAAAAGACGTTGTTCCAGACCTCGATATATCTGTCGCACTCGCAGCCCACCGTGCACCCGGGCTTGCCGCAGCCGTGCTCGGGGCCCCGGTCATAGTATATCTCGCTGCAGGGGCCACAGGGGCCGGAGCCGTGCTCCCAGAAGTTGTCCTCCTTGCCAAAGCGGAATATCCTGTCGGCAGGAATGCCGATCTCGTCGTGCCAGATGTTCCAGGCCTCGTCATCGTCAAGGTAGACGGAGGGGTAAAGCCTGTCCGGCTCAAGACCCACCCAGTCGGGGCTGGTGAGGAATTCCCAGGACCAGGCGATGGCCTCGTGCTTGAAATAATCGCCGAAGGAGAAGTTGCCCAGCATCTCAAAGTAAGTGCCGTGGCGGTCGGTCTTGCCGATATTCTCTATATCCGGCGTGCGGATGCACTTCTGGCAGGTGCATACCCGGCGGCGGGGCGGCTCCTCCTCGTTGGTAAACCAGGTCTTCATTGGGGTCATGCCCGCGTTTATAAGCAGCACGCTTTTGTCGTGCTGAGGCACCAGCGAAAAGCTGGGCAGGCGCAGATGTCCCTTGCTCTCAAAAAACTCAAGGAACATCTCTCTCAATTCGTTCAAACCGTATTCTTTGTGTGCCATACCATTCATCCCTCCAAAAAAATAAAGCTTCGCCCCAAATACAGGGGCGAAGCGCATTATGCTCACGGTACCACCCTGATTATCCCTTGCGGGATATCTCAGCGGCCCTGTAACGGCGGCCGGTCGGCGCGCTCAACACGCGCGGGCTCTAAAGTGGCATACGGTTCCATAGCGCCGGGAGCTTTCACCTGATCTCCCTCTCTGGCGGACGCCGGTAACTGTTTGGCTTTGTCAATGCCCAAAAATATTAATATGGCGATATTTTACCACCATTTTGCCCTTTGTCAATCAGAGTTTCTTATTTTCCTCAAAATGGCCAGCTTTTCGCATTTTATCGGCAGCTTCATGTGTATTTCCATCATGGGGTGTGGCGTGGATTCGATGGGATCGCCCGCCCCGTCGGTCATGTTTTCGGCGGTGAAGCGCAGCGGTTCCCGCCCGGCGGATACAAGCTCAAGGCTGTCGCCGGCGAAAAAGCGGTTGCGCTGAGTCAGCACGGCGTTTCCCGCATCGTCGCAGCTCTCCACCATGGCGCACACGTCCGCGCCGGTAAAATATGTGTTCTCGGCGTAGTACTCCCCGGGCTGACCATAGTAAAAGCCGGTGCAGTAAGGGCGGTGGCTTATCTTATCCATCTCGTCTATCCACACCTCCGGCAGCTTTTCGCCCCGCAGGGCATAGTCTATGGCGTTGCGATAGGCGTTGGTCACGGCTCCGGCATAGTAGGCGGATTTCATCCGGCCTTCTATTTTGAAGCTGCTTATGCCCGCGTCCATAAGCTCCGGCAGGTGCTCTATCATGCAGAGATCCCGGGAGTTCATGATATGGGTGCCCCCGTCCTCGCTTATCTCAAAATACTGCCCCGGCCGCTTTTCCTCCACCAGATGGTATTTCCAGCGGCAGGGCTGGGCGCACTCGCCCCTGTTGGCATCCCTGCCGGTGAGATAATTGGACAAAAGGCAGCGCCCGGAAAAGGACACGCACATAGCCCCGTGGACAAAAGCCTCCAGCTCCAGCTCCGGCGGAACGGCGGCGCGGATCTTTTTTATGTCCGCCAGCGGGGTTTCCCGGGCCAGCACCACCCGCGACGCGCCCAGCTCATAAAGGGCTGCTGCCGCGGCGCTGTTTATAACGCCCAGCTGTGTGCTCACGTGCTTTTGTACCTTCGGCGCGTTTTTTTTAGCAAGCGCCAGCACGCCCATGTCCGCAATTATCAGCGCGTCAACACCCAGCTCCTGCACAAGCCCCAAAAACCCCGGCAGACGGGCAAGCTCGTCCTCCCGGGGCAGGGTGTTGCAGGTGACGTGCACCT
>CAZLIJ010000234.1:0-2709 GCA_964559305.1 uncultured Oscillospiraceae bacterium
GCCAGGGACAACGAGCTGCTGCTCTCTATGCCCATAAAGCCCAGAGACATTCTGGGCAGCCGGATGGCCATGCTGCTAATCATGAACTATGTCTACGGCCTTGCGGTGACGATACCCGCGGGCGTGGCATGGCTGGGCAGCTCCGGCCAGGCCGTCTCCGCAGGCCAGATAATAAGCTTTGTGCTGGTGTCCCTGCTGCTGCCGCTGCTGGCGCTGGCGCTGTCGTGCCTGCTGGCCTGGCTTTTGTCCGCGGTATCCAATCGTATGCGCAGCCGGGCCATGGTGGACACCATATTGTCAGTGATTTTCCTTATGGCGTATTTTTATGCCATAAACAAAATGAACACGGCCATCGCCGCGCTGGCTGCCAACGGTGATGAGATCGCCGGCAAGCTGGGCTCCGTGGCCCCGCTTTACTGGGTGGGGGCGGGAGTGTCCGATATGAACTGGCTGTATGTGCTGCTGACCGCCGCCATATGCCTTGTGCCATTCGGACTTATATACGCACTGCTGTCGGCAACGTTTATAAAGACCGCCACGGCAAAACGCGGCTTTGCCAAGATAAAATATGTTGACAAAGGCCAACGCGTATCCACGGCCTTTTCCGCGCTTTATCACAGAGAGCTTTCCCGGCTGCTGTCAAGCTCCACATATCTTATGAACGCGGGTCTGGGCGTGGTGTTCATGGTAATAGGCGCGGTGCTGCTGGTGGTGAAGGCCGGCGCCGTAAAAGGCTTTATGACCCAGATCCCCAATGGGGGAGAGACTTTGGCCCCGCTGGCAATGCTGGCGCTGTGCCTGCTTTCGGGCATGACCACCCTTTCCGCTCCGTCGGTGTCGCTGGAGGGCAAGAATATCTGGATATCCCAGTCGCTGCCGCTGGCAGCGGGAGAGATATTAAAGAGCAAGCTTGCTTTGCATATCTCACTGCTGCTGCCCGCCGCCGTACTTGATATTATAGCTGTGATAATCGTGCTTAAGCCCTCGGGACTGACGCTGGCGCTTATGATAGTGCTGCCCATGCTGTTCGTGTTCTTCACGGCTGTGCTGGGGCTGATGGCTAACCTGCGCCACCCCTTTATGGACTGGACAACGGAGGCCCAGCCTATAAAGCAGGGGGCTGCAGTGCTGATAGCCATGTTCGGTTCCTGGGGAGTTATCGCGATACCGGCAGTGCTGGTGTTCGCGCTGAGCAGCATTTCACCCGCGCTGGTGATGCTGGGCTTCACGGTACTAATCGTAGTGCTGACCTGGCTGATGTACCGCTGGATAATGACCAGCGGCGTGAAAATTTACAGCGAGCTATAAAAAAGACGCCCCTTTAAGGGGCGTCTTTTTTGACCTTATACCGCTTTCCACAGCAGCATACCGTCGGAAAACTCCACCGTCAGCCGGCCTGTATCCTTCAGCCAGCTGAGATAGGAGCGCACCGTGCTGCCCACAAGAACGTACTGGGCAAAGTCCATTTCAAGACCGTAATCCTGAAATATTTTCTGTAAAATCGCCTCATAATTGGCTGGCGCGGTGCACAGCGCCACAATCTTTTCGCCGATCTCAAGTACCTTCTTTCGGTTTATATCCGCCAGCTCCCCCATGGACGGGCAGGCGGGGGTGTGGGCCGGTACAAAAAGCTTCGCTTCCATAGCCGCGGCCTTGTCCAGGGTATCAAGATAGGCCGCCACGTCGTAAATAAAGCCCACCTGATATTTTTCCAGTGTTTCGGGGGAGGACACGCAGTCCGCCATAAACACGGTCCCGTCCGGCAGCCGGTAGCCCACCATATGGAAAAAGTGCCCGGGCAGGGGAATGATCTCTACCTCCGGCGGAAAATCCGGGTCGGTCACATCCACGGCGTCGCATTCCTGAGCCAGCAAAAATTTGTGGCGCAGGTCGGCGGGGGGATAGCCGCCGTACAAAAAAGACGGCTCAAGTATGGGAAACTGGCTGAATGCCCGCTCAATGCCGGGAGCAAACACCTTACAGCCGGTCTGCTGCTGCAAATACCGGCAGCCGCCGATGTGGTCGGCGTTGGAATGTGTCACTAAAATTCCCCGGAGCTTCCAGCCGTTCTTATCAAGATACTGGCGCATTTTGCGCCCGGCGTCCTTATCGCTGCCGCTGTCGATAAAATACACGTCGCCGCCGCCGGGTGCATAGACTCCGATCTTGGCGGGGGAGTTTACATAATAACTTTTTTCTCCTGCCTGAACAAGCTCAAACATTTTGCCGCCTCGCTTTCCTGAATTTTAGTAGATCATACCACTAAAAGCATATTTTGAAAAGAAAAACCAGAAGGACGGCTCAACAAGTGAAAAAAAGAAACTCCCAAACGCATTTGCGTTTGGGAGTTTTGGAGGCGCCACCCAGATTTGAACTGGGGGTCAAGGATTTGCAGTCCCATGCCTTACCACTTGGCTATGGCGCCAGACGTCGCTGTCAAAGCTCATGTCTCCCAAGCTCCCCTGCGGTCGCTTTTTACGACCTTCGCTTTGCAGCTCCTTATCCAAATCAAACCCACTTCGTTGGGATTTGATTTGGGGAAACGGTGGGACGGGGGACGGGAGAACGGGGAAACTGGAGGAAGGACTAAGCCTTCGTATTCCGAACAAAATTCGAGATTTTGTTCGGGTAAGGAAGAAATTGCCTGAATAGCGGATATGCGGCGCTGGCGCCGCATGGAGCAATGAAGGCAATTTCAGACGTTGGAGC
>CAZLIJ010000235.1:0-312 GCA_964559305.1 uncultured Oscillospiraceae bacterium
CCTTTGAGCAGCGGCCATATATGGACGAAAACTTGATGAACATGACCTCGCAGTCGCTGTCCGCTTCCACCACATAGCCAAGGCTGCAGTAGGGCAGCGCGAAGACCTCGCCGAAAATATCGTTGGGGGAATAGTGCTCCAGCAGCGTATCCTCGCCCTCGCTGTCAACACAGTAAAGGTGCGCCCGGCCCGTCAGCAGCACACACAGATATTCAAGCTCCGGTGAGAACACTATTATAGTGTCACCTTTTTTGAATTTGCGGCATTCGGGCTTGAAGCAATGGATCATCGCGTCTATACTCTCGTCGCTGA
>CAZLIJ010000235.1:322-1994 GCA_964559305.1 uncultured Oscillospiraceae bacterium
GGAAAAGCTCCACATTGTCAAGGGTCATTTTCTCAGCTCCCGTTTACAATTTGTAGTATAGACTTTAATATAGCACAATAGTGTTGCGTGCGCCACATAAAAAATAAAAAATAGTGATATACTTAACGCAGTCATTTAATCCCAAATAAAGAGGAGGATATACATATGTTCTGCACCAAAAAAATCCTGAGCGATCTGACCTGGGTGGGCGCGGACGACAGGCGTCTTGCCTGCTTTGAAGGCGTCTACGGCGTACCAGACGGCGTATCCTACAACTCATATCTTCTCACCGATGAAAAGACCGTCTTGTTCGATACTGTGGACAAGGCCGTATCCCGCACTTTCTTCGAAAATGTCCGTAACGCTCTGGGCGGCAGAAAGCTGGACTATCTGTTCATCCACCACATGGAGCCCGATCACGCGGCCACTATTGAAGAACTGGTGCTGCGTTATCCCGAAGCAAAAATCGTCTGCAACGACAAGATCCAGACCCTGCTGGGCCAGTTTTTCGACTGCGATCTTACTGAGCGCATCCAGATAGTTAAAGAGGGCGACACTCTCTCCACCGGCAAGCACAACTTCACCTTCGTCATGGCGCCCATGGTGCACTGGCCGGAGGTCATGATGAGCTACGACCTCACCGACAAGATTTTGTTCTCCGCCGACGCTTTCGGCACCTTCGGCGCTCTCAACGGCCATATGTTTGCCGACGAGGTTGACTTCATGCACGACTGGCTGGATGAGGCCCGCAGATATTACACCAACATCGTGGGCAAATACGGCCCCCAGGTGCAGGCCATACTGAAAAAAGCCGCCGCGCTGGAGATAAACTATGTCTGCCCCCTCCACGGCTTTGTGTGGCGCGCCCACTTCGGCGACTATCTTGAAAAGTATATGCAGTGGAGCTCCTACATCCCCGAAAAGAAGGGCGTGCTGCTGGCCTACGCTTCCGTTTACGGCCACACCGAGAACACCGCAAACATTCTGGCCGCAAAGCTGGTTGACCGGGGCATCGACGTGAAGATGTACGACACCTCCGTCACTCCCTCCAGCTATATCCTCTCCGACGCTTTCAAATACAGCCATCTTGTATTTGCCTCTACTACCTACAACGCGGGCATATTCGTGACCATGGAGAATCTTCTTAACGACATCGTCCACCACAATCTCTCCAACCGCAAGGTGGCGCTTATCGAAAACGGCAGCTGGGCTCCCACCAGCGGTACTCTTATGCACGACACTCTGGCAAAGCTGCCCGGCACGGAGTTTATTTCTCAGCCCGTCACCGTCAAGTCCTCCCCCAAGGCCGACACCATTGAGGCTCTGGACGCGCTGGCAGACGCTCTGGCACTGGACATCCGCCCCGCGCTGCCAGTATTCCCCCAGGACGATCTGGCCGTGGCCAAGCCCCTTATAGTGGACGACAACGCCTTCTTCAAATTCACCTACGGCGTGGAGGTCCTCACCACCCGGGTAGACGGCAGGGACTTCGGCTGCATCATCAACACCGCCGGTCAGGTCTCGGCCTCCAATCCCAGAAAGATCACCATCTCCTGCATCAAGAAAAACCACACCTGTGACATGGTGGCCAAGGCAAAGAAATTCAATGTCTCCATCCTCACGGAGGAGGCCCCCTTCAAGCTCTTCCAGCGCTTCGGCTTCCAGAGCGGCA
>CAZLIJ010000235.1:2004-2682 GCA_964559305.1 uncultured Oscillospiraceae bacterium
ATGTGGACAAATTCGCCGATGTGGATTACTCCGACCGCATGTCAAACGGCATCCGCTATGTGCCGGAGTACACCAACGCGGTGCTGTCCTGCGAGGTCATAGAGAGCTACGATCTGGACACCCAGATGCTCTTTATCGCCAACGTGGTGGAGACCAAGGTGCTCTCCAGCGGCCCCAGCTGCACCTACGCCTACTATCACGCCCACATAAAGCCCAAAAAGGCTCCCTCCGCCGATCAGCCCGAGGGCTGGCTGTGCACGGTGTGCGGCTATTTCTACGAGGGCCACGAGCTGCCCAAGGACTTCACCTGCCCCCTGTGCAAGCACGGCCCGGACGCCTTCCAGTATGTGCCCGCCGTCATCCACGAAAAGAAGAAGGGCTTCATCTGCAAGGTCTGCGGCCACTTCGAGCCCTACGACGGCGACAAGCTGCCTGACGATTATGTGTGCCCCATCTGCCATCACGGCCCCGAGGAAATGGAGCCGGCGGAACAGTAATACATCACAAAACGCAAGCCTGAAAGAGACTGCCGAAAGGCAGTCTCTTTTTTGCCGAACGCTTTATGAGCAAGGTACCGCTCCACAGGCCCCGGCGATCTGCTCGTTTTCGTGGCTGCACCGTAGGGCGGGGATAACGGTCGCCAGGCGGGGATTACGGTCGCCAGGCGGGGATTACGGT
>CAZLIJ010000236.1:0-2677 GCA_964559305.1 uncultured Oscillospiraceae bacterium
GTCCACCACCAGCATCAGGAATTCGCCGGATTTGGTCTGGCCGATGGCGCTGCGGGGCTGGAGTCCCCAGCCGTTGGAGCCTTCCACCTGGGATTTTCCGTTGGCCACCAGCGCGGGTGAAAACTGCATGGCCCACTTGTATTCGCTCTTGTCGCCTATGCCCCAGCTTATGTACAGCCGGTTGTCCTGCTTAAAGCCGAAAAACAGATAGTTTGAATCCGGGAAGCCGTATTCCCTGCCGTCCAGCACATAGCTGCCCACGATGGTGCCGCCGTTGCCCACGCCTTCAAGATCTCTGAAGCCGCTGGCGTTTATGGCCAGCACGTTTCCGTCACAGAAGGATTCGATCTGCTCGCCCACGGAGCCGTAGTTTTTGGCCTTGGCCAGAGTGACCTGAGCCGGGTCCTTTACGCAGGCCAGCGCGCCCACATAATCGCTGCCTGTGACCTTCATGACTATTATATTGTCCGGCACGTTCAGTGCCCGGATGACCTCGCCGAATTTGGTTTGCAGGGTGGCGTCGGAGCAGTCGAGATTGTCTATCACAAGACCCGAATAGCCGTTTTTCATAAGCTCGGGGTGCTTATCAAGATAGGCCTCAAAATCAGCTTCGTCCAGCTCCCAGAACTTTTCATAAAAAGCGGTCTTTTCGTCCGCGGGGGACTGGCTATTGTCGGAATTGTCCCACCAGTGAGTGGAGATATCCTTCTGGCTCTCGTTGGAATTGGCGGCATTCTGCATGACCTCGTCGATGATGCTGCCCGGTATGAAGGCCGTAGCCAGCCACTGATGGGTCATGGTGGACATGGCCGTTTCAATATAGATAGTGCGCCACTTTTTTATAAAGGCGTTGTTGGAAAACACAAACACGCTGTACATACTGCCCAGCAGCACCAGTACGGCGCATATTATAATGAGCGTCTTTTTCAGCCGGTAATGAGGCCCGTGGGCCTTCTTCTGCCTTTTCGCCTTTGGGGCTTTACGGGTGATGACCGCCGCAGGGGCCTGAGCCTGGGTGGGCTCCTCCTCAAACGCCGCGGTCTGCCTTATGGGCGTTTTGCTCTGGCTTTTTTCTTTTTTTTGAACGTGCTTGCCTTTATACACTATATCAGCTCCAAGTATACAAAAATCTTATTGCATTTTTGTATGATAACACAAGTGTATACGTTTGTTCAACAGAAAAGTTCCCCTTTCGACCGATAAAACCGAAGTTTAAGAAAAACTAAGATAATGACGGGCTCTCACCGCCTCTAATTGTCCTGGTAGGGCAGAACGCCTGTTCACAAAAAGCGCTTTAATTGCGGGAAAGTTGTGATACAATGTTTCGGCGGTAAAGCATGGGAGCTTTGCCGGAAAAGTACCGTTCCTGAAAGGAGAACAAAATGAAGATGAAGAAAATTGTATGCGTTGTGCTGGCCCTTTGCCTGACGGCCTCGCTGTGCACGGCCTTTGCCGACTCAGAGCACGAAAGCCGGGCGGTTATCGGCGCCAACCTGACCGACGAGCAGATAAGCGCCATATACGGCGTGTTCGGCGTCAAGCGCGGCGACGTGAAGGAAATGACCATCACCAATGCCGACGAGCGGGAGTATCTGGAGGGCTATGTGGATGAAAGCCTAATCGGCACCAAATCCATCTCCTGCGTATACATTGAGCTTTTGAACGACGGCGACGGGCTGGACGTGACCACCAACAACATCACCTGGTGCAAGCCGGAGATGTATGTCAACGCCCTGGCAACTGCCGGCATCACCGACGCCAAGGTCATCGTGGCCGCCCCCTTCAACGTGTCCGGCACCGCGGCGCTCACCGGCGTATATAAGGCCTATGAGGACATCACCGGCCAAAAGCTGGACGAAAACGCCAAGCTGGTGGGCACTCAGGAGCTGGCTGTTACCTCAGACCTTGCAAACGAGATCGGTTCCTACGACTCCACCTCCATCGTAAACGACCTGAAGGGTATGCTCAACGAGACCAAGGATATGTCCGACTCTCAGCTCCGCGACGAGATCGGCAAGATAGCCAAGGAGTACAAGACCACCCTTACGGATAAGCAGACCGACCAGCTTGTGTCCCTGTGCCGCTCCATGGAGAAAATGGACACCGGCGAGCTAATGCAGCGTGTTGACGAAGTGAAAAACACCGTGAAGAAGATGGCCGAGGCCAAGACCAAGGCCGTGGGCTTCATCGAAAAGGTCAAAAACGTCATAACCTCCATAGGCGACTTTTTCCGGGATATAATCGACCATTTTAAAAAATAATCTGTCTTTTTCGCAAATGTAGCACACGCGACATTATTCCTACTGTTTTAGTGGTATTATTTAGCCGTGATCAGGAAACATTGAAAATATAAAATATTTATACAGGAGGAAATCTATTATGAAAAAATGGGTATGCCCGGTTTGCGGTTATGTGTATGAAGGGGAGAATCCCCCCGAAAAGTGCCCCCAGTGCGGCGTTGACGGCTCCAAGTTTGTGGAGCAGAAGGCCGAGATGACCTGGGCCGCCGAGCACGTTATCGGCGTGGGCAAGGTCTTCGGCGCAGACGTCCCCGCGGATGTGCAGAAGGAGATAATCGACGGTCTTAACGCCAACTTCAACGGCGAGTGCTGCGAGGTAGGTATGTATCTTGCAATGTCCAGAGCCGCTTATCGCGAGGGTTATCCCGAAATCGGCG
>CAZLIJ010000237.1:0-2668 GCA_964559305.1 uncultured Oscillospiraceae bacterium
CTGCGCATCGAGATAGGCCCCCGGGATATCGAAAACGGCGTGTGCATGGCCGTGCGCCGGGATAACGGCGAAAAGGTTCAGGTGGAGCTTTCAGAGCTGACGGCCCGGGTGCCGGAGCTGCTGGATGAAGTCCAGCAGGGGATGTTTGACAAGGCAAAGGCCAATCTTGACAGCCATGTGTTCACCGCTCATTCTCTGGATGAAGCCAAAAAGCTGCAGGAGGAAAACGGCGGCTTCATCAAGACCATGTGGTGCGGCGACCTTGAGTGCGAGGAAAAGATGAAGGACGAGGCCGGTATGTCCTCCCGGTGTATCCCCTTTGAGCAGGAGCATCTGGACGATGTGTGCCCCATCTGCGGCAAACCAGCCAAGCATATGATCTACTGGGGCGTAGCCTACTGATAAAGGCATAGGTAAAATCACAGCCGCGGGAACGTCAGTTCCCGCGGCCTTTTTGCGCCGTTACGCGACTACCTGCTCGTTTTCGTGGCTGCACCGTAGGGCGCGACGACTCGGCGCGCCGCGTCCTTGGCTTCCCCTTGAGGGTAACGCAGTGTCGCCACGGGAGTGAATGACATGCCGGTGGCATGTCAGAGCCGTGGCGTGACCGAGCCGCAGCGAGACAGCTGTCCGCGCAGCGGACTGATGAGGTGGGCTTACAGCACAGTCTGGACTTTCCACCTCATCCGTCGCCTTCGGCGCCACCTTCTCCTCAAGGGGAAGGCTTTGAAAACGCAGCCATCCCACAATACACGCCAGCTCCGTGGCTGCAACGTAGGGCGCGACGACTCGGCGCGCCGCCTATTTCAGGCTCCCAAGATAGCCCTCTAAAATTAGACTTGCGGCCACCGCGTCCACCGTTTTGCGGTGGGCCTTTTCTTTTTTTCCAACGGCATGGAGTATGGCGTGGGCCTCCACGCTGCTGCGCCGCTCGTCCCACAGCGTTACGGGAAGACCGGCGACGGATTCCAGCAGGGTTTTGAATGTCCGGCTCTTTTCCGCTCTGGGTCCCTCGCTGCCGTCCATGTTTTTCGGCAGACCCAGCACGAGCCGCTCCACGCTCCGCTTTTTGGCCTCATCTGCTATGCGTCCGGCGGCTCTTTCGGCGTTCCACTCCTCCATGGTCCAGGCGTCCCCCACTATACTGCCCGTGGGATCGGACACCGCCAGCCCTGTGCGGGCGTCGCCGTAATCTATGGCCATTATCCTCATATTTTTTTACCTCCCAGACCGAAGCAGCCACGGATGTCGCCGGCCATGTATATGGAGCCCACCGCACATATCATCGTGCTATCATCGCCCATACTCAGCGCCAGACGCACGCCGTCCTCCACAGAATCCGAGACTCTGACCGGCTTCCCAAGGCTTTCAATGTACTCAGCCAGCTCACCCGCAGGCAGCGCCCGGGAGCTTTGGGGGCTAACCGTTATAAACTCGTCGCCGACTGCTGCCATAATATCCGCCATCTCCCGCCAGTTTTTGTCCGCCATAACCCCCATAAGTATCACACGGCGCTGATGGGGAAAGTAGCTTTTCAGATTTTCCGCCGTGGTTTGTATACCCTGAGGATTGTGGGCGGCGTCCAGCACAAAATACGGCTCGTCGGTGAGAATCTCGAACCGGGCGGGCCACTCCACGGCGTAAAGCCCCGCTTCCAGCGCGAGGCTTTCTATGGAAAAGCCGCGATTGTTCAGAAGCCCTACGGTTTCTATGCAGGCGGCGGCGTTATAAAGCTGGGCCCGGCCAAGAAGGGGCAGGGCATACTCCTCGCCTTTGTATGTGAAAGATTGGCCGTCGGTGCTGTCAAAGCCCGGCGTGAGCGCGGCGGGCTGTGTTATTGTGAGCGGCGCTTTGCGCTCCCGGCAGGCTCTGCGTATCACGTCCATAACATTTTCGCTCTGGCAGTACAGCACGCATGGGCAGCCATCCTTAATTATTCCGGCCTTTTCCCCGGCAATCTCCTCCACAGTGCTCCCCAGCACGCCCGTGTGGTCAAGACCTATGTTTGTTATGACGCAGCACTCCGGCGCTTTGATGACATTAGTGGCGTCAAACCTGCCGCCAAGACCGGTCTCCAGCACCACCGCGCCGCAGTCCGTTTCGGCAAAATACAGCATGGCAGCGGCGGTGGTCAGTTCAAATTCCGAGGGGTGGTCGGTCATGGCGTCGGCGGCGGGCTTTATCCGCTCCACAAGAGCGGCAAGGACGGCGTCGTCTATTTCAAGGCCGTTTATCCGCATCCGCTCGTTGAAGCGGTGGAGATAGGGGGATGTGAAAAGCCCGGTTTTGTACCCGGCCGCCTTCAGCACCGAGGCGAGCATGGCGGCGCAGCTGCCCTTGCCGTTTGTACCGGCGATGTGGACAAATCTCAGCTTGTCCTGGGGGTTGCCCAGAGTGTGCAAAAGCTGGGTTATTCTGCCAAGCCCAGGGGTTTTGCCCGTCCAAGACGTGCCGTTTATATAGTCGATGGCGTCATTATATTCCATGTTGCATCTCCAAATTATTCTTAGGTATATGATAGCATTTCCGACCAATCCGCGCAAGGGCGGATAGAAACGGAGGTGAAGGAAAATACCGGCGCGCCGGGGTCGTCGCGCCCTACGGTGCTGGCTTAGATTACGGTCGCCGGGCTTGGATTACGCTGTGCGCTTTTGTCCTCTGCCGCACG
>CAZLIJ010000238.1:0-2667 GCA_964559305.1 uncultured Oscillospiraceae bacterium
TGTCAGAAGAAAACAGACGCTTTCCGCTGTCGCTGAGTCAGCAGAATATATGGGCTCTTGAACAGCGATACTCCGGAACGTCCATAGATGTTATAAGCGCGACTATACGCATAAGCGGCCGCGTTGATTTTGCTATGCTGGCAAAGGCTCTCAATCTCATAATACAGGCGGACAGTTCCCTGCGCACAAGACTTGTCCGCTGCGGCGGGGAAATAATGCAGGAATACGCTCCGTATTCTGAAGAACATTTTCCCGTCCTTGATTTTTCCCTTACCGACCCGGACGGCTTCGCCTACTGGGAGACTGCCATGACGAGAGAGCCCATGCGGCTGTTCGACGGGCCGTTGTGCTGCTTTTACCCCTTCCGCACCGGCGAGGCCGCAGGCGGAGTTCTGGTAAAATCCCACCACATTATTTTTGACGGCTGGTCTCAGGTGCTGTTGTGCAACCGCATCGCCCAGACCTATCTTTCACTTATTTCCGGGAAGGCTCCCGTACTGGAGCCTTCCCCCGGATACGACATCCATGTGGCTCAGGAGCGTGAATATCTTGAATCCCGGTCCTGCGTCAGGGATGAGGACTACTGGCGCAGTATGCTGGAAACACCCGCCGAAGCCGCGGCTTTCAAGGAACAGCGGGGTGCCAGCATCAGCCCCGTGGGCCGGCGCAGATCCTATAAGCTGCCGGAGATACTCAATCACGCCATAGCCGAATTTTGCCGGGAGCACCGGGTATCGCCCTTCGCGCCCTATTATATGGCCCTTGCCATAGCGGCCCGGCGCATGGGCGGCGGCAGAAGGCTCACGGTGGGCGTACCCATACATAACCGCACGGATCTTATCTCCCGCCAGACTACCGGTATGTTCGTCAGCACTCTGCCCCTGATAACCGAGCTGGACGAGAGCTGGACCACCGAGCAGTTCAACGACAGTCTTTCGGAAAACTGGCTGGAGCTTCTGCGCCATCAGCGCTTCCCCTTTGAGCGCATAGAGGCTCTGCCCCGGGAGAGCGGCGGAAGGCTGTTCCATGTGGCGCTTTCCTATCAGGATAATCTTCAGTACAAGGACGAAAACGCCACGGTGCATTTTTCAGGCCGCTGGAATTACAGCGGCTATCAGGCCGAGCAGCTGTGCATCCATGTGACCAATCTTGAGGATCACCGCCGCTACACCGTGGATTACGACTATCTGGCTCAGCTTTTTACGGACGATGAGATAGACCGTCTGCATTCGGTGGTGTGTTCCATCCTCGATCAGATACTCTCCCATCCGGACAGGCCCATCAGCGAAGTGTGCATCCTCTCTGCCGCCGAGCGGGAGCAGGTGCTCTATTCCTTCAACCGCACCGCCATGACCCTGCCCGATACAGACCCCTGGGAAAGCTTTTCCGCCGTGGTCAGGGATGCGCCCCGCCGGGTGGCCGTTATCGACGGTGGCCGCAGGGTAACATATGAAGAGCTTTACCGCCGGGCGCTGATGGTGGGCGCCGCGGTGACTTCCAGACGCGGGGGTGAGGAGCTGGTGGCCGCGGTGCTGCTGCCCAGAGGGGCGGAGCTTACGGCGGCCATGCTGGGCATACTGGCAGCCGGCGGGGGCTGGCTGATGCTGTCGCCCACGCTGCCGAAGGGCCGGGCGGCGGAGATAATTTCCTCCTCCGGCGCTCAGGTGCTCATAACCACGGAAAAGGTCATGGCCGGCTGCGGCTATGACTCTCTGCCCGCGCCGCTTTTGCTGATGGAAACTCTGGACAGCGACGCTGCCGGAGATTTCATACCGCCTGCTAAATCCGAGGACGATCTTGCCTATGTGGTTTATACCTCCGGCTCCACCGGCGTGCCCAAGGGCGTGGAGATAAGCCGGGGCAACCTGATGAATTTTGCCGCCGGCATGAAGGGAATATTCCCCTGCGGCGCCATGCTGTCCCTGACCAATGTCAGCTTTGACGCTTTTGTGCTGGAATGCCCTGTATCCCTTATAAACGGGCTTACGGTGGTGTTCGCGGGGGACGACCAGCAGGAAAATCCCGCGGCGCTGGCGGCACTGATGACGGGCTACGGCGTGGACTATCTGTGCCTTACGCCGTCAAGGCTGGGGGCCTATCTTGAATACCCCGCTTTCCGGGAAGCTGTCTCCGGCCGCAAGGGCGTACTTTGCGGGGGAGAGGCTTTTTCCGGCGAGCTTTTGTCAAAGATAAAGGAGCTTACCGGCGCCCATATATATAACCAGTACGGCCCGTCGGAGACTACCGTGGGCGTCAGCGTGGCCAGACTTGACCACTGCGCGTCCATATCCGTGGGCAAGCCCATGCCCAACTGCGCCATATACATTCTGGACGACCGGCTGTCCCCGCTGCCTGTGGGCGTGTACGGGGAGATCTATATCGGCGGCAAAAACGTGGGCCGGGGCTACCGGGCCGCGCCGGAGCTGACAAAGGCTTCCTTCATGGCGGACCCCTTTATATCCGGCGGCAGAATGTACCGCTCCGGCGACGTGGCCTGCTGGACCGCGGCCGGTGAGCTGAGACTGAGAGGCCGCACGGATAGGCAGATAAAGCTGAGGGGTCAGCGGGTGGAGCCGGACGAGCTTAAATTCTGCCTTGAAAGACATCCCAAGGTGAAAAAAGCCGCCGTGCGGGCTGTGGAGCAGTTCGGCCAGACGGAGCTTTGCG
>CAZLIJ010000239.1:0-1382 GCA_964559305.1 uncultured Oscillospiraceae bacterium
ATGTGTCTCATGAGCTGCGCACGCCAATCACCAGTATCCGCAGCTATGCCGAGACCCTTATGGACGATCCGGATATGCCCGCGGAGACAAGGAAAAAATTTCTTGGCGTGGTCGTCAACGAATCTGACCGCATGACGAATATTGTGCAGGATCTGCTGACCCTTTCAAAGTTTGACGCGGGGAGTATTGAGTTTTCCTTTGAGATGTTCAGCTTTGAAAAATCCGTGCGGGATGTATATAACGCCACCCGTATGGAGGCCCAGCACCACGGCCACGAGTTTACGCTGGAATTTCTGTCTCAGCTGCCGGAGATCAGGGGCGACAGAGCCAGAATAGAGCAGGTCATCATCAACATGGTCTCCAACGCCATCAAATACACCAAAGACGGCGGAGTTATACGCGTGACCGCCGGCGAGAAAGACGGCAGTGTGTGGTGCACGGTAAAAGACAACGGCATCGGCATTCCCAAAGAGGATGTCAACAAGGTCTTTGACAGATTTTACCGGGTGGACAAGGCCCGCTCCCGGGAATCCGGCGGCACAGGTCTGGGGCTTTCCATCGCAAAGGAGATAGCGGTGCGCCACGGTGGGGATATTACCGTGAAAAGTTCGCTGGGCCGGGGCACTTCCATTACGCTGAGCCTGCCGGCGGGAGGGCCTGAAAATGCGTAGGCCCAATAAAAAAAGGCTCATGGACATACGCGGGCTTATTAAAAACCCGCGGTATCAGGACATGGGCAAAAACATATTGATAGCGTTGCTTATCCTCAGCGCCGCTCTGCTGGCGGTCAAGTCCGGCCTTTTCAGTCTGGCCGGGGGAAAGACCGAGCCGGGACAGACCATGCAGCAGGGGCAGCAGCAAACCGGCATCGCGGGCGGCGCGGGGTTGAGAGCCGCGGGCCCGTATGTTATAGCCATAACCGACGCCTCCGGCTCCCGCTGCGGACTGATGTACGATGGGGCGGAGCTCACCCAGGCATATGAGAGCTTTTCGGCCTATCTGGGTGAAGCTATGGGCTCGGCGGGTGAACCGGAGGAGATATCCCAAAAAGCATGGCAGTCCGCGCTGACGGGCACAGGGGTATACTTTGACTTTGGGTACAGCCTGCCGGTTAATCTGCTGGCATCCACACTTGGCGCCAGCGTTTCCGGAGGAGCCGGAAATCATATGGCGTCCCGCTTCTGTCTGGCTGTTGAAAAGGATGACTCGGTGTCCATATACTACTATCGTGATAAGGACAGCAAGTACTATAAGTGCTCCACCGCGGTTAATTCCTCCGCCATGGAGACAAAGCTGAAGAGCTGGTCGCCAAACGGCGCGGCTTTTCTGTTTGAATCCGGCTCCGGGCGGGATTACGATCTGGTTGACGACTGCTTTCTTGT
>CAZLIJ010000239.1:1392-2629 GCA_964559305.1 uncultured Oscillospiraceae bacterium
GTACGCTGCTTCAGAGCTGCCTTCACATTTGTGATCTGATCTGTGATGATGGCGTCCACTTCCGAGTTCACAAATCGATGGATGGATTCCTCTGTGTTGACGGTCCAGACGACTGCTTTCTTGTCGTTCCGGGTCAGGCGCAGATACACGCCGTGACCGCCGTTAATCCTCTCGGCATGGGCTATGACGTTTCGACCCTGATGGATATTTTCGGCATGAACAGCTATCTTGTCCAAAACTATTCCGACGCGGACAATACCCAGGTATATGTGGAAGGCGACAACACCCTGCGGGTGGGCGCGGACGGTATCGTCACCTTCAAAAGCTCTGATGAGACAGCGGAGACGGGCGGCGGCGGAGATCTCTCCGGCGCCCTTTCAAAAGCGATGGCGGCGGTGTCCGGTACCATAGGCGCTGTCAGCGGCATTGCTTCCGCTGACATCTGCGCTGTGGGCTATAACGAGTCCGCCGGCGCCTTCACTGTGCGCTTTTCTTATGAGATCGGCGGCCTGCCGGTGTCTCTGGGGGATGAGAGCGCGGCGGAATTTTCAATTTCCGGCGGCAGAATCGTCGCTGCAAGACTGAATTTCAGAGAATACGCTTACTCCGGAGACGACGACGCGCCTATGCCGTCGCTGCAGGCGATGGCGGTGGTACAGGCCAAGGGCGGCGGAATGCCGGTGCTGGGCTATGTGGATTACGGCGGCAGTGTGTCGGCCGGATGGATGATAATAAAGTAATATGGACAAGGGAAAGCTCAAAAAAATAATAATTATCATACTTGCCGTGGTGAACTGCTTTTTTGCCGCCCTTGTGATAGTCGACGCCGCCGAGAGCGCGTCATATGAAAAAGCCGCGTACAGCAGTTTGCTTCAGGCGCTGGAAAACAGCGGGATAAAGGTGTCGGAAGAGACCCTGCAAAATACCAAGCCAGTTCCGCTGTGCACCTTTTCACGGGATCTGAACAGGGAACAGCGGCAGGTCTCCTCGGTTATCGGCGCCACAAACGCCTCGGATCAGGGCGGTAATATTTATATGTATTACGGCAAAAACGGTCAGGCCTGCTTCAGAGGCACGGGCGAATTTGAAATCCTTATGGAAAACGATTCCGTCAAGACCGGCTCGGATCCTCTGGCGACGGCTGAGGACTTTATGAAAAAACAGGGGGCGGAATTGTCTGCCGGCAGCGCTAAGCTTAAGTCTGACAATGGAACAATAAAGGTCACGGCTCTGTGCA
>CAZLIJ010000240.1:0-423 GCA_964559305.1 uncultured Oscillospiraceae bacterium
ATGCCAGTTCCCTGGGGCCCCATAAGCCCCTTATGCCCCGGCATGGCTATAAACGCGGCGTCAAGCAGGGAAAAATCCACATCCAGACAGCCGGCGGATTGAGAGGCGTCCACGATGAGCGGCACATTGAACTTATCACACAGCTCCGATATCTCGTATATGGGCAGTATGAAGCCGAAAACGTTTGACACATGGGTGCATACCACTGCCGCCGCGCCGGGAATCTTTTCGGCAAAGCCCCGCAGGGCGGCGCCGGAGTCGAAAAGCGGCGTGCAAACGGCGTCGGTTTCAGCGCCAATTGCGTGGAGCACCCGGGTGACGGAGTTATGCTCGTATCCGGATGTCACCACTCTGTCGCCGGTATGGACAATGGATCTGATGGCAATATTGAGCCCATGGGTGGCGTTTAGCGTGAACACCACC
>CAZLIJ010000240.1:433-2565 GCA_964559305.1 uncultured Oscillospiraceae bacterium
TCGGCGTCCGCGACGCCGAGTTCATCGGCGAGCGTGCGGGTGTGCCACCAGCGCGTCGTCGCCAGCTTGGTGTGCGGCGCCACGATGCGCGCGGCAATCATCGCCATCACCAGATCGGCCTCGCGGCACCGCCGTGCCGACAGCAGCGAGGCCAGGCCGAGCCGGCGCATGGCCAGCAGCACCGCCGCGGGAACCGCCGCCGGTTTCATAAGACTTGTTGCCGCCGAATCAAGATAGATCACAGCTCCGCCTCCTTCAAGCCGCCGTCCTCGTTTTTTATATAAACACGGCCCTGCAGAAGGTCTGCGTCTTTGAGAATTGAAACGGCCCTGGGGCCGCGTTTATAAGATACAATCACGCTGTAACCGCAGCCGTTGCCCGACAGTGCCTGGGGCGCTCTGGCCAGGGTGGCCGTTATTCCCGAGCTCTCAAGCAGTCTGGACGCCCGCTGGGCGTAGGTCAGCGATCTGCACATGATAAGATACTGCTGCATAAAATTCCTCCCGCACAGTCATACGACATTCTATGCGGAAGGAATCGGAATAGTTATTAAACGCCGCCGTCCAGCAGCACCACGGCGTGAGCGGCCATGCCCAGACCATCGCCGGTAAAACCCAGCCCCTCCTCGGTGGTGGCTTTCACACTGACGTCTCCCACGCTCAGCTCCATGGCCTCAGCCAGCTTTCGGCGCATCGCGTCAATATACGGTGCGATCTTGGGCTGCTGGGCGATAAGGGTGCAGTCCACGTTACATATCCAGTAGCCGTGATCGTATATAAGGCGGCAGACTTTTTTCAAAAGGCCGATGCTGTCGGCATTGAGGTACTCGTCATCGGTATCGGGAAACACCTTGCCGATGTCGCCAAGGGCGGCGGCGCCAAGCAGCGCGTCCATCAGCGCGTGGGTCAGCACGTCCGCGTCGGAGTGACCGTCCAGACCCTTTTCATATGGGAGCTCCACACCGCCCAGTATGAGCTTTCGCCCCTCCTTAAGCCGGTGAACATCGTATCCGTGGCCTATCCTCATACTCGCTCCCCCCTGTCAGAAAGAATTTTTTCACACATATAAAAATCTGCCGGAGAGGTCAGTTTTATATTGTCCCTGTCGCCGGGAACAATGAACACGTTCATGCCGGTGGCCTCCACAGCGGCGCAGTCATCGGTAACAGAGAGCTCTTTGCTGACCGCTCTTGAAAGGGCGCCCTTTATTAGATCGGCGGCAAATATCTGGGGTGTCTGCACGGCAAAGGCGTGTTCTCTGTCAACAGTGCCAGTCACCATGCCCTTGTCGTCGGTCAGCTTTATGGTGTCTGCTGTGGGTACGCCGGGGGCGGCGGCCATTTTTTCAGCAGCGGCCCAGGCTGTGTCCGCGATGACTTTTTCTGTCACCAGAGGACGGGCCCCGTCGTGTATGGCTATCAGCTTTGCTTTTTCATTTACCTGACAGACCCCTGCAAGCGAGGACTCCGTCCGGGTCTTGCCGCCTTCAACGACCTTGCTGACCTTATCGAAGCCGAATTGCCTGCATATGTCCGCCATAGCGGCCACGCTCTGACTTTTTGTCACAATAATTATCTCAGAAATGCAGGGAGAATCCTGAAATACCTTTATCGAACGCGCAATCACGGGCATATTGCCCAGCGTCGCCGTCATTTTGTCAAAGCCCATGCGGCTGGAGGCGCCTGCAGCCACTATCACCGCAGAGCAGTACGGAAGCTTGGGTTCTTTTTTGCATCTCAGTTTTTTTATAACCGACATTCTAATCACCCCGGCAAAAAAATAAGGCGGCGGGAATTACCCGTCACCCTATATTTAAGCACATATCTCAGCCCACCGCAAGAGCAAGCTTATCCTCTATTTCGCCCTCCGGCATATCCATGGACATGGTCATTTCAGAAACCAGGATGTCCTTGGCAAAGTGGAGCATCCGGCGCTCGCCGGTGGAAAGCCCCCTGCGCTGGTCTCTGGCCATAAGGTTTTTGACTACTGAGGCCACCTCCATGGGATCTCCGCTGCGGATCCTGTCCATATTCTCCCTGTACCTCCGATTCCAGTTGGAATCGCCGGCCTGAACGGTGATATCGGGAAAAGCGTTCAGTATTTTCAGGGCGGAGCCTTTGCTGATTATAGGTC
>CAZLIJ010000241.1:0-2550 GCA_964559305.1 uncultured Oscillospiraceae bacterium
GTATGCGGTATTTCAGGCAAAAACAGTAAGATTAAGTACGATCTCCAGCACCAGCACTGCCGACAGTATCACGGCAACGAGGAAGTTCTTGCCCTGCTTTTTATAGGCCAGCCATCCGAAAACGGCTGCCAGCGCGCCGGGTATCAACAGCCCCGGATATTTGCTCATGGTGGAGCTGGGTTGGCCGGAAGCGCCTATCTGGGTGACGATTGTGTCCGGCAGCAGAATGAAGCCCGCCACCGCCGCTATCACCGCGGCCACAGCCACTATAAGTCCGGCGTATTTCTTCATCAATCCCCCTCAGGCTCGCAGGGAACGGCGATGTGCAGCTCCTCAAGCTGCTTGTCCGTAACCGTTGACGGGGCGCCCATCATCACGTCCTGGGCGGTCTTGTTCATGGGGAAGGGTATGACCTCGCGGATGGAATCCTCGCCGGAGAGCAGCATGACCATGCGGTCAATACCCGGGGCGATGCCCGCGTGGGGCGGCGCGCCGTAGCAGAAGGCGTTATACATGGCGGGGAATTTCTTTTTCACGTCCTCCTCGCCCAGACGAACCATTTCAAAGGCCTTGACCATTATCTCCGGGTCGTGGTTACGCACAGCGCCGGAGGAAAGCTCCACGCCGTTGCACACAAGGTCGTACTGGTCGGCGGTAATAGCCAGCGGGTCTATCTCGCCCTTTTCGGCCTTCAGCAGCGTGTCCAGTCCGCCGGCAGGCATGGAAAACGGGTTGTGGCAGAACTCAAGCTCGCCGGACTCCTCGCCTATCTCGTACATGGGGAAGTCCACTATCCAGCAAAATTCGTAGCGCTCCTTATCCATATGGCCCGGCACCGCCGCGCCCAGCTTGGAGCGCATGACGCCGATGGTCTTTTGTGCCTGAGTCTTTTTGCCAGCGGATACGCCCACAAGGGTGTTGGGCTTAAGGTCAAGCTCTTTTATGACTTCCTCTTTCCTGTCAGTCAGGAATTTGGCTATGCCGCCCACCAGCTCGCCGTTTTCGTCCAGCCGGAACCAGTAGGGCTTCACGCCGGACTGGACCTCGGTTTCGGCGCAGACGGCGTCTATCTGTTTTCTTGTCAGCGCGCAGCCGGAAACCGCCACGGCCTTGACCTCGTTGCCGGGGGCAAAGGGCGGGAAATCCGTGCCGGCCACCAGCTCGGTAATATCCGTACACTTGAGATCTATGCGCAGATCGGGCTTGTCCGTGCCGTATGTCTCCATGGATTCGAGATATGGAATACGCACGAAGGGCGCGGAGGACGCGATGTTATAAGTGCCGTATTTGGCAAAGACCGGCGGCAGAACATCCTCCAGCACGGCAAAAACATCCTCCTGAGAGGCGAAGGCCATTTCCATGTCCAGCTGATAAAACTCGCCGGGAGAGCGGTCTCCCCGGGCGTCCTCGTCCCGGAAGCAGGGGGCTATCTGGAAATAGCGGTCGAAGCCGGACACCATCAGCAGCTGCTTGAACTGCTGGGGCGCCTGGGGCAGAGCGTAAAACTTGCCGGGGTGCTTGCGGGCGGGGACAAGGTAGTCCCGGGCGCCCTCCGGGGACGACGCCGTAAGTATGGGCGTGGTGATCTCCAGAAAACCGTGCGCTGTCATGGCCTGACGCAGGGCGGCGATGACATTGCAGCGCAGGATTATGTTGTTTTTCACCGCCGGATTGCGCAGATCCAGATAGCGATACTTAAGTCTGGCAGCCTCGTCCGCCTCTCTGGAGCGGTTTATCTCAAAGGGCAGCTCGTTATAGCGGCAGCGGCCCAGAATCTCGATCTTCTCCGGCACCAGCTCTATATCGCCGGTGGGCTGTTTGGGATTTTTGCTGTCCCTCTCCCGGACAGTGCCGGTGACGGAGATGGTGGACTCCTTGTTGACGGACTTGACCGTCTTCATCATTTCCTCGGTCTCAACAACTATCTGGGTGGTGCCGTAAAAATCGCGGAGCACCACAAATGCAAAATTCTGGCCTACCTCGCGGACGTTTTCCATCCAGCCCACCAGCGTGACGGATTTGCCGACGTCGGTGATGCGAAGCTCGCCGCAGGTGTTTGTACGGGACTGGAACATATTTTATTCCCCTTTCTTATCTGAAAAACAAATTACTTTTCTATGATTATCCTGCCGGAATCCATTTCGGCCACGCCGGCTTTGATGTGCTGTGCCGCGTCCCGGGGCGTAAGCTTCACCTGATCGCCGGTGCGCATATTTTTCACGCTGACCACGCCCTCCCGGGTCTCGTCCTCGCCCACGATGACGGCATAGGGCGTCTTTATCTTGTCGGCGTAGGCCATGCGAGCCTTGAATTTTTTCTGCTCGGTATATAGCTGGGTACGGATGCCCGCGGCTCTGAGAGCCGTGGCGGCGGAAACGGCAAAGCCCATATCCTCCGTCATGGGTATCACCAGCGCGTCGCAGGGGGCGGTTACTATATCGTCGGACAAAAGCCCCTGCTCGTTCAAAACATAGAAAAGCCGGGTGAGCCCGATGGAGATGCCCGCGCCGGGCAGAGCCCTGTCGGTATAAAATCCGGCCAGATCGTCGT
>CAZLIJ010000242.1:0-2538 GCA_964559305.1 uncultured Oscillospiraceae bacterium
TGCACCGTAGGGCGCGACGACTCGGCGCGCCGCGTATCCCCGCCCTGCCATCCCCGACGACAAACAAACACACAAAAGGAGGCGCGCCATGCCGCCGAAAATAATAGTTGTCACCGGCCCCACGGCCACGGGCAAAACAGCCCTTGGCGTGGAGCTTGCAAAGGAGTTTGACGGCGAGGTGGTGTCCGCCGACTCAATGCAGGTCTACCGGGGCATGGACATAGGCACTGCCAAAGTCACGCCCGAGGAGACCCACGGCGTGCCTCACCACATGATAGACGTGGCCGACCCCCGGGAGGACTATTCCGTGGCCCGCTATGTTTCCGACGCCGCCGCCTGCTGCGACGATATACTGGCCCGGGGAAAGCGCCCGGTGCTGGTGGGGGGCACAGGCTTATATATAGACTCCCTTGTGTCCGGCCGGGATTTTGCCGGCGACAATGCCGGGGACAGGGAGCTGCGGGACGCTCTGGGGCGCGAATATGACGCGACAGGCGGTGAGGCCATGCTGAAAAAACTGGCCGCCGTGGACCCCCTGCGGGCGGAAAAGCTCGCCCCCGGGGACCGACGCCGGATAATCCGCGCGCTGGAAGTATATCAGCTTACAGGCCAAACCATCACGGAGCACGACGAGATGACAAAAAAGCTCCCGCCCCGGTATGACGCGGCGGTGATAGCCCTGAGCTTTGAAAACCGGCAGGATCTTTACGAGCGCATAGACCGGCGGGTGGACAAAATGCTGGACGCCGGGCTTTTCGACGAGGTTCGCGGACTTGTGGCCGGGGGCGTGCCGCCGGAGAGCACCGCCATGCAGGCCATAGGCTACAAGGAAGTGCTGGCTGCCCTGAAAAACGAGATAAGCCTCCCGGAGGCGGCGGAGCTTATCAAACGGGAGAGCCGCCGCTACGCCAAGCGCCAGCTGACCTGGCTGCGGCGGGATAAGAGCGTTTTCTGGATATTGTGGGACTCTTTACCAGATTTTGAACGGGGGCGACTGCTTTCGACGGAGTTTTTGCGTTCCCGCGGCTTATGATAGTGTCCGGCATAAAACCACGGAAATACGAGGTTTTGTGTAAATACACTATTCAAAGGAGCGACATATTGTGGTAAAATGTGAGCAGACCCGCTCCGTAAAGGAGTTGGGCGAAATGCAGAAGACGCAGAATCTCCAGGATACTTTTCTCAATCAGATGCGCAAAGACAGAGCGGTGATAACCGTGTTTCTTATGAACGGCTTTCAGTTCAGAGGCGTGGTGAAAGGCTTTGACGCTTTCACCGTGGTATTGGATTCCGACGGCAAACAGCAGCTTATCTACAAGCACGCCATCTCCACACTTGTTCCGCCCCGTCCGGCGGATCTGCACTGGGAGGGCGAAGCCGCTACATAAACTGCCGCGGGGAGGCAGCCCTATTGAAAAAAACAGACACCTTTACAAAAATACTGGCCTATGTGCTTTTGGGCGCACTGGTGGTTTATATGGCCGCATGGCTGTGGCGCTCCACCCACAACAGCGTCGTCACCGCGCCGGTGACGGCTGTGACAGTGTCGGACTCCGTTCAGGCGGACGGTGTTGCCGTGCGGCAGGAGGAGCTTTTGACCTCGGACAGGACCTATGTCAGCGTTCAGGCGAAGGACGGTCAGGCCGTGGCCTCCGGCTCCACACTGGCGCTGGCCATGGATTCCGAAGCGGCGCTGGAGCGCATGAACCACATCGCGGAGCTGAAGCTGGAGATAAGCAGTCTTGAAACGCTTATAGCCGGCGTCACCTCCTCGGCGGATGTGACGGCCAAGGACGAGAGCGTTCGCTCCGCCGTGCTGGAGCTGACGGCCGCCACGGCAAGGGGCGAGATCGCCGATGTGGAGGGCGCGGCGCTGGATCTCAGCTCCCTGGTTTTCAAAACCGACGCCTCCACCGACAGCCAGACCAGACTTGCCCAGCTCAAAAGCGAGCTTGCCGGTTACTCCGATACCTCAAGCGGCGCCAGCGCGCTGAAGGCGGACGCCGCGGGGGTCTTTTCCCGCACGGCCGACGGATATGAGGGCGTGACGCCAAAGGAGCTGGAAAACCTGACCGTATCGGGACTTGCGGCACTGAAGGAGAAGAAAAGCCCGGTGGACGCCAATGTTTACGGGAAGCTTATCACCGATACAAAGTGGTACTTTGCCGCTGTTATTGACGAGACTCACGCCAAGCGCCTGGCTGCGGGCCAGACCGCGTATCTGGAATTTTCCCGCTATTACAGCGACAAGATCGCCGCCAAAGTCGTCAGCATTTCCGCGGCGGAAAATGGCAGTTGCGCCGTGGTGTTTTCCACGGAGCGGGCGCTGTCGGACACGCTTTCCATGCGCACTGCCGCGGCGGACATAGTGTTTTCAGAAACCGATGGTCTGCGGGTGCCGCTGAAGGCGGTTCATGTGGATGAAAACGGCAAGACCTATGTGTATTGCGTCACCGCCCAGCAGGCGGAGAAAAAATTTGTCAATGTGCTGACTACCGGGGACGACTACTATCTTGTAAGCGTGGATAACGACGCCGA
>CAZLIJ010000243.1:0-2531 GCA_964559305.1 uncultured Oscillospiraceae bacterium
GCTTCTCGACCCGCAGACAGCCTCTGTGCCGGGAACGGGACTGGGGCTCAACATATGCTGCCGGATGCTCAACGCCATGGGCGGGCAGCTGAAAATGGAGAGCAAGTATGGCCATGGCAGCCGTTTCAGCTTTACTATTCCAGTATCCTCCGTTCCCGGCGCCGCCCCCATAGGGGGCTTTAACGACAGGCACTCCGACGATGACGTCTCCTACGCGCCATCTTTCACCGCGCCCGGCGCGCGGGTGCTGATAGTTGACGACAATGAGATCAACTGCGAAATTTTGGCTGCCCTGCTGGAGAGCACAAGGATCGCCGTGGATATCGCAGACTCGGGAGAAAAGAGCATTTCCCTTTCCCGGGAAAACTTCTACCATGTGATAATAATGGATCACCAGATGCCCGGAATGGACGGCGTGGCTGCCATGCGGGCGCTGCGGCAGGCGGATTCCGGTTGTCTTAACCCCAACGTGAAAATCCTTGCGCTGACGGCAAATGTGTTTGCCGGCGCCCGGGAAAAATACCTCTCCATGGGCTTTGACGGCTATCTTGCCAAGCCATATCAGCCCGAGCAGGTGGAAGATCTGCTGAAAAAAAGTCTGCCGGCGGAGCTTGTAGAGGCGGCAGACATATGAAGAAAACAGTTATCGGAATTTTGGCCCATGTGGACGCGGGAAAAACCACCCTTGCCGAGGCCATGCTTTATCTCACCGGAAAAATCAAAGCTCCGGGGCGGGTAGACCGGCGGAACACCTATCTTGATACCCATGCTCTTGAACGGGAGCGGGGCATAACCATATTTTCCAAGCAGGCCATGCTCAGCTTTCCAAATTCCAGCGTTACCTTGCTGGACACCCCCGGCCACGCGGATTTTTCCGCCGAGACCGAGCGGGCGATTCAGGTGCTGGACTATGCCGTTGTCGTCATCAGCGGCACAGACGGACCCCAGGCCCACACCGAGACTATCTGGCGGCTTCTGCGCCGGTATAACGTACCGGCTTTTATATTCGTGACGAAGATGGACATCGGCTCGTGTTAAACCCCAGGTAATGGCGGAGCTTAAAAACAGGCTGGATCAGCAGTGTGTGGACTTCACCGCTCCTGATCATGAGGAACTGGCCATGTGCGACGAGCAGGCTTTGGAAGGCTTTACAGCCTCCGGAGCCGTAGCAGACGGTGAAATCGCCCGGCTAATACGGGAGCGAAAGCTCTTTCCCTGCTTTTTCGGCTCCGGACTAAAGCTGTCCGGGGTGGAGAATTTCATAGCCGCGCTGGACAGATATACCCTGCAGCCAGATTATCCGCCGGAATTTTCGGCCAGAGTGTTCAAGATAATGCGCGACGCTCAGGAAAACCGGCTGACCTTTATGAAAATAACCGGCGGTTCCCTTTCAGTGCGCTCGCCATTGAAATATATAGGTAAGGACGGCCGGGAGTATGATGAAAAGGCCGGTCAGCTGCGGCTGTACTCAGGCGCGAAAGTCGACACCCCGGCCCTGGCCTCCGCCGGGGATGTTATCGCTGTCACCGGGCTTACAGGTACCTTCCCCGGTCAGGGTCTGGGACGGGCGGACGCCGGAGCGCCGGTGCTGGAGCCGGTGCTTTCCTACCGCATAATTTTGCCCCAGGGCTGCGATCCGCTGACAGCGCTGCCAAAGCTGCGGGAGCTGGAGGATGAGGACCCCATGCTGCGCATACAGTGGAATCAGGCGCTATGTGAGATCGACGCCCAGCTTATGGGTAAGATACAGATAGAAGTCCTCCGCCGGCTCATAGAAGATCGTTTTGGCATCAAAACGGATGTTGATTCCGGCAGGATCATGTATAGAGAGACTATCGCCGCCCCGGTGGAGGGCGCGGGCCATTATGAGCCGCTGCGGCATTATGCCGAGGTTCATCTTTTAATGGAGCCCCTGCCCCGGGGCAGCGGGCTTGTGTTTGCCGCAAACTGCTCAGAGGACGTTCTGAGCAGAAACTGGCAGCGGCTTATTCTGACACATCTGGAGGAAAAACAGCACCTGGGCGTACTGACCGGCTCCCCCATCACAGATATGAAGATAACGCTTGTTGCCGGGCGGGCCCATGAAAAGCACACTGAAGGCGGCGATTTCCGTCAGGCCACCTACCGGGCGGTGCGTCAGGGTCTGATGATGGCTGAAAGCATACTTCTGGAGCCTTATTTCTCCTTTCGTCTGGAGGTGCCCACGGAGCAGATCGGCCGGGCTATCAGCGATGTAAGGGCCATGGGCGGAGAATTTTCATCTCCCGAGAGCTGCGGCGCCATGTCCGTACTTAAGGGGCGCGCTCCTGCCGCGGCGCTGGGCGGCTACGCGGCTGATGTGACGGCTTATACAAGGGGTCTGGGCAGGCTGTCGTGCATCAGCGACGGTTATGAGCCCTGCCGGGATCAGGCTTTGGCGGTGGCCGCCATTGGCTACTCACCGGAGAGTGACCTTGAAAACACTCCCGACTCCGTATTCTGCGCCCACGGCGCGGGCTTTTCCGTCAAGTGGGATAAGGTATCTGAATATA
>CAZLIJ010000244.1:0-2528 GCA_964559305.1 uncultured Oscillospiraceae bacterium
CCGAGCTGAAAAACTATTACTTCTTTGCCATATAGTCTGCCACGGCCTGAAGGTTTTCGCGGAAGCTGCCGTCGGCGACAAAGTTTTTCTCGAACAGGGCAGAGCCCATGGTGAAGGTCCAGGGGGCGATGTCGAACATGGTGTCGATGCGGTCGTAGCTGTTGATGGAGCCGGCGATGCAGATCTTTGCAGGCACGGCGGCGCAGAACTCGCGGGCCAGCTTCTCGCCGTCCACAACATGGCGGTAGGCCAGAATATCAAAGCCGGTGACGCCCTTGGCCATCAGATCCCTGGCGTTCTGGATGATCTCCTCGTTGGTGCCCTCCAGAATGCTGGGGCTGCCGGATACCTTGCCCACGAAGGGAAGATACTCCATGCCGTTGTCCTTCAGCAGCTTTGCAACGGAATCGTAGTAGATGGTGCCCATGAGAAAATCAAAGCCGCAGTCGATGGCGGTCTGTGCGCCGTCCAGGCAGGAGGCCTCGTCATAGGTGACGACCTCAAGATAGGTGATCTTGCCGGCAGCCTTCATGTCCGCGGTGAGCTCCTTCATCTGGTCCTTGGGCAGACCGACGTTTTTGAAGCCCCAGTGGGTAACAGGCAGATCCTTGCACTGGTCGAAGACTTCTTTTGCGTTTTTCACGGTTACGTCGTGGTGAGTGAGCATTACGATGATGTCGGTTTTCATATTGTACTCCTTTTTCCTCTGATTTTTCAGGTGCCGAATGATATTAACGCACCAATAACAGCATCTAAAATATTGGAATTTTTGTTGAAAGTCAACAATATATGCCCCTCTCAGAATCACCGGTTTTTGCGCAAAAAAAAAGCGCCGGGGGATGTTTGAACGTTTCGCGCATTTTTGATTAAATTTGCGCGTTTATCAAAGCAGCTTTGCACATAGTGAACAAAATTTCCCAATGGATTTCTACACATATTTTTTTAAAAATCTTCACATTTTTTCAATGTATAGCCCGTTTTGTTGAGGGTTTATCACAAAATTGACACAAAAATAACGAGATTCTTTTACACACTGACGTGCTTTTTGCATTAAAAAACTCTGCGTTTTCATCAGAAAACGCAGAGTAAAGAAATGTGAAAAAGTGTGAGTATCAGTCAAAATCAAGTACGCGGCGCATACGTATAAGAGTCAGCCGGTTGCGTATGGCTGCCGAGACAGACAGCATATCATCCGCCAGAGCGGGGTCAATGCCTATGTCCTCAGGCTTATAGATGGCGCCGATCTTGTCGTAGAGAGCGGCCAGCTCCTCGGCGGGAGGGATGGCGGCGATGATATCCTTGACCTCAGCCCAGTGATCCACGATGTTCTGGGGGTCAAAGGTACCGAGAACGTCGTTCTCGTTTTCTTTCATTATGCCGTCGGCCAGAGAGCCGAATTTCTCATCCACCCACGCTCTTGTAAGGGGATGGAAGGGCTTTGCCTTGGGAGTGGGCAGGGAGGCGATGCGGTGGTATTCCTTCGCGCACAGATATGTGCCGACGCCGACGCACTGACCGTGCATACCGTGGGCGCCTTCAAAGCGCGGCGGCTTCATTTCAACAAGGTGCGCCATCAGATGCTCCGCACCGGACGCGGCGCGGGAGTGATTGAGCAGCTGCATGGTAAGGCCGCTCATCATCTGGGCCATGGTCATGGCTTCAAAGTCGGGCTTTTCGCCGGCGGCAAGGCCGTCAGCCGCGCGGCGCATGGTCTCCAGCGCCTGCTGAGCAAGATCTGCAACCATGGGGCAGTAATATTCGCCGGATACCAGACGGGCGATCTTCCAGTCGGCGATAGAGATGTACTTAGCCAGAATGTCGGTCACGCCGCTGACAGTGAGGAACATGGGCGCGTTGGCAATAACGTCAAGATCTGTGACCACCAGAGTGGGCGCCAGCATGGGAATGGATTTTTTCTGCCCGTCGATGATGATGGAGCAGATGTTGGCAGTATAGCCGTCGGCGCTGGAAAGGGTGGGGACGGCGGCAAAGGGGATACCCAGCTTGTAGGCGGGATATCTGCCAAAGTCCATGATAGTGCCGGAACCCACGGCCACGATGACCTCCGGAGAATCCAGCTTTTTCATCATGTCCTCGATCATGCCCTTTTCGGAATGCAGACCCTCGGCGTCCAGAACTATTTCCTGATCCGCTTTGATGTGCTTGATCCAGGGGTTGTTGTAGGTGTTGCTGTCGTAGATCACCGCGCGCTTGCCGGTGAGTCCCACATCCGCCATATAGCGGTCAAAATTATCCATTGCGCCGTATTCAACTACGACTTTTTTTGTGACAAGCTCATGGTCACGGCCACATACGCATGGCCCGGTATACTTGCTGCAGTCCATTATCATGGTGATAACCTCCGTATTTTTTTATTCAACTGGTCCGAGCATGGAATAGCCGTTATAGGCGAACAGCTGTTTAACGCCGCTGTCGCCGTGTACGGCCACGATCTCGCCCATATAAAGCGTGTGATCTGAGGCTTCTGCACAGCTTTTGAGTACACATTCAAACACTACCCGGCTGTT
>CAZLIJ010000245.1:0-2527 GCA_964559305.1 uncultured Oscillospiraceae bacterium
AACTACTTCGGCTATCTGGGCGTTAAGATAGACGCCGAGGCCAACAAGAAGCGGGGCGAAGACATCGTCATCTCCACCGCCGACTCCAAGGTCAAGGTCATGGTCATCCCCACCAACGAGGAGCTGGTCATCGCCCGGGACACCAAGGATATAGTAGGCTGAACTTATTTTCAATTATTTAATTAAAAAGCCCGCTCCGTTTGGAGCGGGCTTTTCTGTTTTTATTTCACTGTCAGCGAAAGGGTCTTATATGATACGGTCAGATTGTCGGACATGACCGCAACGGCCAGCGTGGCGCTGCCGTCCACGCCGCTCAGGTCGAGCTTCACATCCATTGTGCCGGTGTCGCCATGGAAGGTCATGTCAGTGGGGGCTGTCTCCCCCGTCGCGTCACCGGGCGTTATATCCGTCACTATGACCCGGTTTACCTCCGGGCAGCTCTGCTTTACACGCAGCGTCACCTGCTGGGGCAGAGTGTAAACGCCGTTTTCCGGCTCTATGAGCCTGTCGCCGTCGTAAAGCTCCGGCTCCGGCGAAACCCGACTCCAGCTCTCGCCCTTGTCTGCGCTCACCATGGCGGTATAATTCACACTGTCATAGTTAGAATACACCGGCAGCAGTATGAGCTTATCGTTATAGTACGGTGAGAGCGGCGTCAGCGGGTGCTCCGCATCGCCGGTGTCCATTGAAAGCTTCTGCCATGTCCTGCCCCCGTCCCGGGTGACGCACACAGCCGGGGCGAATTCTTTGTTTTCATACCTGAAGCATACGAAGCCTGTGTCCTTGTCGATAAAATTTGCGCCGGTGACTACCCTGCCGTACACCTCGTCAAGATCGCTGTCCACCTTTTTCCATGTGTCTCCCCCGTCGGAAGTGGTGAACAGGCTGTGGTTTTCACTGCCCATGGACGGCCCGCTGCAGGTGAGTATCCAGCCGTTTTTTTCCGTGGAAAAGCCGGTAAGCACACTTTCCACCGCGTCCTCAAATGGTATTTCGTCAGTTTTCCACGTCTTGCCCTCATCTGAGCTCACATGCACGGTTATGGGCGCGCCGTAGGAAGTTCCGTAGGCTATCACCGTTTTTTCCAGAGATACAAAGAATCCAACGCGGGAGTAGTCGCCGTCCTTCTCCGGATTATACAGCTGCGCCGTCAGCGGAACCTGAGTGCCGTCAGAATAGTGAAAGCTCACCCCGTTCTGACCGTCGAAAGCGATCCCGCTGGTATTTGTTCCCACAAGCCGGGACCCGGGCATATTGGCCGTGATCTCGTTTACAGTGGAATAGGCTGTGCCGTCGTATATGGCTCCCGTGTTTCCTTTGGACGGGCCGGAAACAGCGGCACAGCCCACCAGCGCCAGCGCCAGAACCGCGGCCAAAATTGCGCTGCCGCCGCCCTTTTTATAGGCCTTTATGCTCTCAAGCCTTTTTTTGAGCTGCCGCTTTTCCTCGCACATGGCGGTGGCTCCCGCAGCCGCGGGTCTGTCCGCCGACATATGTATAAGCGTGTTGCCGTAAGCCGTACGGCAATCGTCGCTCATGTTCCGTATGACTGCCTCGTCGCAGGCAAGCTCACATTCCCGGGAAATCTCACGCCTTATAAGCGGCATCAGCGGATTAAACCAGTGTACCCAGCCCACGGCGGCGGCCAGCCATTTATATAAGACGTCGCCCCGTTTCAAGTGCGCAAGCTCATGCCGGAGGATGTTTTCAAGCTCAGCCTGGTCGCTGTATTCCCCGTCCGGCAATACTATGGTGGGCCGGAATATCCCCACCAACATGGGCGTGGACGCCAGCGGGCTTCTTATAAGCTTCGCCCGGCCGGTATACATTTCGTCAAATGCCGCTCTCTCCCCCACTGTGGGCTCCCCTGCCGACAGTCTTAGCCGGCGGCGGAACACGGCATATGAGGAAACGCTCCACAAAGCGTATACCTCCGCTCCCACCAGCCACACCCAGAACGCGATCGTCCACGGTTCAAGACCGGCACTGTCTTTTATCACCGGCGTGTCGCGGCGGCTGTCTGCTGTATATTGCTGCGCGCCTTCCGTATCCCCATCGGGCGCGGCGCTCTGGAAAAGCTCCGTGCCAGCAACAGCAGGGCTGTATAATTCCACAGCTCCGGCGGGTGCGCCCATGGGCAGTATCATTCTGCCAAGGACTATAAGCCACAGAAGGCAGGCGAAAGCCCGGGGCAGCTTCTTCCCGAATATCCCTGTAATCGCCACGGTAAGCAGTGCCAGCAGGCAGCCCGATACCGACAGCCACAAAAGCGTAATAACAAAGCTTTTCACTTCTTTTCCTCCCCGTTGAACAGCTCCGAAAGCTCGGCAATATCCTCGGCGCTGAGTTTCCCGTCCGAAACCAGCGCGGCCACCAGTTTTTTTGCGCTGCCCGCGTAAAGCTTGTCAAGAAATGTCTGGGTGGACCAGCCGTTATACTCCGCTTCGCTTACCACCGGCGCGTATACGCCCCGGCTGACAAGCCTTACCGCGCCCTTGGCTTCCAGACGCCTTATGAGGGTCTTTAC
>CAZLIJ010000246.1:0-2514 GCA_964559305.1 uncultured Oscillospiraceae bacterium
GCCGGCGGTTTTTTCAGCCGTTTATCAGTTGCTGCAGCGGGTGGGTGACAAGCCAGACGTAGGCGTCCAGCTCTTCCTCCGGAGTGGCAGATATGAATTCTGTGGAGCTGAGGATATTTTCCACGGTAACGATGTCCACGGCGAAGCGCCCGGCCACTACCTCCCGGGTGAGGAGACGGTTTTCGGAATTTATCGTCAGACCGTTTTTCTCCATATATTCAAAAATCAGCACGCCGATCTTGCGTATCATCATTTCACTGAAGCCGTTTTGCCCGGTGACGCAAAAGGCCCGGCGGTAAAAATCCCGGTTTTCAGACACTGTTTTGAAGAGATGCAGCAGCGATTCCTTAAGCTTGCCCCCGCCGGCAAGCTCGCGCATGGGGCCGATAAGCTCGCTGTCCACTATCCACTCCAGCACCTCGTACTTATCCCGGAAATAATTATAGAACGTGGGCCGGATAACGCCGGCAGCGTCAGTTATACGGCGAATGGTTATTTTGTCGAAATCCTTTATTATCATCTGCTCCTTCAGCGTGTCGGCCAGAAGCAGCTTCGTAAGTTCTTTCTTTTCCATAGCTCGCCTCAGATAACTTCCCGAACCATAATAACAACGCAGGCGGCGAGAAGAAGGGCGCTGCCGGAAAAGTAGGCTATGCGTTTTTTGTCGCAGCCCAGCAGATATCCTGTGAATAATCCCACACATACCGCCAGCAGGTTGGAGGCGGTGATAAGGCCGATGAGCAGGCCTATATCCACGCTCCACGCGCCAAGCCCCATGCACACCAGCAATATGTCTATGCTCGTTATGGCCGCCAGCTTGGAAGCGTCCCGGTATCGCAGCGTTTTTCGCCGCTCGGCAATGGGCTTGTTCCTGATACCCCGGAATAACAGCAGTCCGCCCAGAGCGCTGATGATGACGACAGAAACCACGCGCCAGACCTGCAGCATGGCCGCTGATATGTTCTCCGCTGCGGAAATGAGGGACAAAAGACTGCCTGCGGCTATGGCAGCCAGCTGAAACAAAAGAAAAATTCCGCAGAGCGCCAGCAGATCCCTGCCGCGTATTTTTTCCAGCGTGGCCCCTTCACAGGCGGTCACTGCGTATATGTCAAATGAAAGGCCCAGACAGATGAGCACCAGTTCCCATGTTCCCATATCCGCTCCTTATGGATTTTCTGCCGAAAGCGACAGATTGTTAAAAGTGTAGCTTGGATTATTTCCGATAAAGGGGTAAATTATATACAAGAAATTATAATATGTTTTGCGGCTGCGGGCAAGTGTGATTATCATTGCGGCGGGGAAAGGACAAAATATGACATCCAATCAGGCAAAAAAGCATTTTCATAACGCCAGGTACCAGATGTGGTCCATACCGAATATTCTGACCTATTTCCGCATATTGCTCATACCCGTGTTCATTCTGCTGTATGTGGCGGGGGACGGACTGATGGCCTTTGTCACGCTGGCCGTTTCCGCGCTGACCGACGTGCTGGACGGCAAGATCGCCAGAAAATATAACATGATAACAAACCTTGGCCGGCTTATTGACCCGGTGGCGGACAAGATAACCCAGGCGGCAATGATAATATGCGTGGGCCTGCGGTTTCCGTCCATGTGGATACTGCTGGGCATCCATGTCGTCAAGGAGATACTGATGTTCTTCTGGGGCTTCCGCGTGCTGGACAAGACCGGCACCATGAACAACTCCAAGTGGTACGGCAAGGTCTGCACCGCGCTGCTGTACGCCGTGATGATGCTGCATATCATCTGGGCCGGCATACCCATGGCGCTTTCAAATACGCTGGTAATCATCTGCTCCGCAATGATAGTATTCTGCTTTGTGATGTACAGCGTGTATTATGTGAAATATATCGGCGAGTTCAACGATTCTCATCCAGACCCCACCAAAACCGGCGAGACCTGAACGGGAGGAGGCTGAGTATGGATTTCGGCAATAAGATTCGCAGAATGGCTGAAAAAAAGCAGTGGGAAAAACTTCGCGGCTGCTTTGACGGCTGCGAGGAGGAGCGCAGAACGGCGGCGGAGGTATGCGGCAGCTCCGCCGACAGGGAAGCCTATGATATAATCGTTTCCCAAATCAACAGCTGCGCCGATCAGAAAAGGAAAGCACAGCTCATCGACGCGTTGGGGGAGACCAGGCGAATTGAAGCCGCAATTTACCTTTCGTGGCTGGATTCTGTCACTCCAGACGGACCTGTAAAGACAGCTATACAGGGCGCCAAACAGAGTATAAGAAACCGCTTACGCTGACATTTACAACACATTCAACAAAAACTCCGCCTTAAAAAGCGGAGTTTTTTACTTGTCAGTGCATATGAAAGCTGACTGAGCCCCAAGTGCGGCTTTAACAGTGAATATCAACAAAAAATTGCCGAAATAGCCCCCTGATGTCTTGCATAATTTACCTTGTTATGTTAAGATGTTATCAAAATGGCGCCCGGTTTGAGCCGAGCGGCCAGAGGGGGGGACAGTCTATGGAAGATTCGGCCAAGA
>CAZLIJ010000247.1:0-2511 GCA_964559305.1 uncultured Oscillospiraceae bacterium
GATGGGCTCCTGCCGCAGCGATGTATTTATGAGCTGGCAAAATTTCATCATTGGCCTGGTGGAAGGGCCCAACGACGGCCTGGTCACGCTGGAATCCGCCCTGTGGACGGGGTTTCAGGGGCCTTGGCGCGGCGTAGGAGGCCGTGGGGTATCCCATATGGACCTCATAGACTTCCGGCGCAGGCCGCTGCGCTGGCGGCGGGCGTTGTGGTGCTGACCGCGGTGCTTATAATCGCGGCGGTTAAGCTGGGAGGATACGACCGGGTGAATCCGCTGGCTGAGGACTATGTATTCTCTCCCCACTGCGTGGATTCCACCAAGCCGGACAAGCTGATAAGCGAAACCGCCGTCATGGTGAACGACGACGAACCCGCGGGCTATACGGCCCCGCAAAAGCTGACAGTGAATATGCCGTCAGCTTCAGACTATACCGACGCTGCCGGCATTATCGGCTTTCGAGGCGATAATTTCCGCAGTGGCGCGTCCTACGGCACTGTCAGCGCGGAGAATAATAAATTGACCTCATGCTGGAGCACGGACACAGGCGTATTGAAGGACGCCGACGGCAACACCTGGTCCGGCAGCGGCTGGACAGGGCAGCCGCTTATCGTGCAGTGGCCCCAGTCCACAAGAGAAAAAATGACCAGTATGTATGACTGGGCACGGACGCAGGATGAGCTGGTGGAAGCCATATATCCCACCATGGACGGCAAGATATATTTTCTTGAGCTGTCCACGGGCAAGGCCACAAGAGCGCCCATGGAGCTTGGTTATACCTTTAAGGGCACAGGCGCGCTGGACCCCAGGGGCTATCCCATCTTATATATCGGGTCCGGAGTGAACAGTACTCTGGGCAAATCCAGAGTGTTTGTAATCGACCTGATAGACTGCTCTGTTATGTACCGCTTCGGCTACTATGAGCCTTTTGCCCAGCGGGACTGGAATATGTGGGACGCCTCGCCCCTGGTGGACGCGGCAACGGATCAGCTCATCTACCCCGGCGAAAACGGGGTTTTGTACATAGTGCATCTCAATACTCTTTATAATGAAGCCGCCGGTACTGTAACCGTCAGCCCGGACAATACCGTCCGCTGGCGCTATACCTCAGACCGGACGACGACCTATACCTTCTGGTCAGGGGTAGAGTCAAGCCCCGTGTGCTGGCAGGGACATCTTATCATGGCCGACAACGGCGGCAATCTTATGTGTCTTGATCTGAATACCCTGAAGCTGGACTGGGTGCAGGACGTCCTTGACGATACGAACTGCTCCCCCGTACTGTCCCTTGAGGAGGACGGAGTATACATTTATATCGGCACATCTTTCCATCCCGGCTGGAGGGACGAAAACTCGGCAAAGGTGCCGGTGTGGAAGATAAACGCGGTCACGGGCGAGACAGTGTGGAAAACTGAGTACACCTGCACCGGGGACGGCGGCCTTTGCGGCGGCGTTCAGGGCACCATAGCTCTGGGCAAAAACGGACTTACGGGTCTGGTGTTCGTGCCTGTGGCCTGTACGCCGGATTCCTCCGGCGGAGTGCTGGCGGCGCTGGACGCGAAAACCGGCAAAGAGGTCTGGTCGCTGCCCACCGCGTCATACAGCTGGTCTTCGCCGCTGGATATATACGCGGCAGACGGTACGGGGCGGATAGTGTACTGCACCACCGACGGCACAGTGTATCTTCTGGACGGCCTGACAGGGAAAATACTGGCTGCCAGTTCTTTGGGCTGCGCCATAGAGGCTTCACCCGCCTCGTTCAACAACTATATTGTGGTCGGCACCAGAGACAGCAAGATATGCTGTCTGGAAATTGATAAGTAAAATTGCCTTCTGACGTGAGAATATAAGTTTGTTTATCAACACGGATAAGGGCTTATCTGCTCTTTACCGGCTGCCAGCTGCTGTCCATGACGAAGGAAACGAAATCGTTGACGTGCTTTCTGGCGGAACGGGGCACTACGATGCCGATAGTGCGTGCTATCGGCGGGTCAAGCTCCAGTATTTTTACAAGCTCCGAATGCCCCTTCAGAGACATTTCGGGCAAAACAGTGACGCCCAGCCCCTGTTCCACCAGAGACAGCAGCGCCGTGTCGTCTATTGAATTTATCTGTATCTCTTCCCGCAGCGGTATTTTTATAAGCGGCTTGAGCTGGGACTTGAGCTCGCTTATCTGGGACATGATGAAGGGTCTGGACGCCAGCTCCTGCACGGAAACACAGCTTCTTCTGGCAAGGTCGCTGTCTCCGGGGACGATGGCGTAGTACTTATCCTCCAGCAGGGGTATCCATTTGTAGCTGCCCTTCATGCTCTCCTCAACAACGGCGAGATCTATGATGTCATTGTCCAGCCAGCTCTGTATCTCCGCACCGCCTACTGTGATCTCCACCGCCGTGCCGGGATACCTGCTCTGAAATTCTTTCAGCGCATGGGGCAGCCAGCTTTTGGAGACGCTGGGAAACGCGCCGATGCGTATGGGCTTGCTCAGCCCCACGGCGCTTTGATGGGCCTCAT
>CAZLIJ010000248.1:0-2489 GCA_964559305.1 uncultured Oscillospiraceae bacterium
GCCAGGTGTTGCCCTCTGGGAATATCTCCATGCCGTAGGCGGAGCTGCCCAGCACTGCCCGGCGGAATTCCTGCTCCTGATTTGCCCGCTGGGCGATCAGCTTTTCGCGGGTGATGTCGTTTACCACTCCCAAAACGGTGCCGGTGGGGGCGCCACCCACCCGGGTGACAAACAGGCTTATGCGCTTCCAGCGCTTTTCGCCGCTGTTGTCGGCATATTCTGCCTGGGCATCCATGCCGGCGCAGGCGGTATTGAAGGCATTTTCCAAAGCCAGAGTGTCTCGATCGGAGCATTTTGCGTGTTCCGCAATGACGTCCGCCCCGCCGGAATACACAGTTTGCCCGCCGGTGTCGCTCCACTCAAGTATGGTGCTTATGGTGTCGGCGGCGATGTCGTATTCAAAGGCCTGGGTGGAGGATTTTTGCAGGGCCAGATACAGCAGCTTGCCCCGGGAATTCATTTTCAGCAGCATATCCGAGCGCTCCTCGGCGGATTTTTCCGTCATGGAGCGGATGCGCCGCTCATTGTCGGCGGTAAGCTTGCGGGCAAAGGACTGCATACGGTTCTGCTCGCCCAGAGAAAGGCTGCTTTTCATCCTGTCGATATTTTCCGCGGCCATTACGATCTTTGCCGCGTGGCCGCCGAAAAACTCCACGGCTCTGAGATTTATGGCTATCCACTGGTATTTTGACTGCGCTCCCCGGCGCAGCTCCACCCGGCAGCAGGGCGAGGCCTCCGTGAGTACGCTGGCAATGTAGCCGGTGGAGGCGAACCTGCGCACATTCTGGGCGTCCTCGGGGTATACCGCCTTGTCTATATACCGGCTGCAGGCTCCGGAGAAGGTGCCGCAGTCCTTGATTATCTCCGCCGCGGCCCGGGTGCCTTTTATCACGGTGAAGCTGTCGGACGCTATATCTATGAGATATATCGCGTAATAAAACTGCGAGATGGCGTCCAGTATTTCCGGTTTCCCGTCAAAGCCGTCATAATATATGATTTCATCCATATCCGGTTCCTCCGCCGGCGCCGGAAACGACGCCGCTGTTGACTTGAAAGGTCAACTGAGCTATAATTATTACAATCAATGAAAGGTGATTGCTGACATGGAATGCACCGATAAAAAGCTGATTCTTGTGGTTGACGACGAAGTCACCACTCTCCGCTCGCTAAAGCGCACGCTGGAAACAAATTATGCTGTCGCCATTGCCGGTTCCGCGGAAAACGCGTTTGCCTATCTGAAGGGGCACAGGCCGGATCTTATACTGCTGGATTACATGATGCCTGTTACCGACGGCAGGGAGACGTTGCTTCAGCTGCGCTCGGATCCCAAGACAAAGGATATCCCTGTGATTTTCCTCACAGCCATGTCCGATGCCGACACTGTGAAGGAGTGTATGAGTATGGACGCTCAGGGCTATCTTCTCAAGCCCATAAACGCTCATATACTTTTGGAAAGGGTCGCCCGCTTTTTTTCAAATAACTGAACATTCTTTCAGGACGCCGCTTTGACGGCGTCCTGCTATTTGCACGAAAGCCGGGGCTTGAACTTTTGCGCCCGGGCGTAATATACATATTATATATTTTTAACCGCGTATTTGCAAGCGTTTGAGGTTTTTTCGGCTGCTGCGCGGGTCAAAACAAGGAGAAAAATATGATAAACGATATGCTGGTGACTTTTCCGCTGTCTGAGGAGAACAAAGCAAAGCTTGCCGGGCGGCTGCCGGGTACGGCGATAAGCTGCGCCCCCGCGGGCAGCATCCCCGGGGATGAGCTTGAAAAAGCTCAGGTGATTTTCGGCAATGTGCCGCCCGCGCTGCTGGCAAAAGCCGAAAACCTTAAATGGCTGCATCTGGCCTCCGCCGGAACGGACGGGTATATGGACGCCGCCCGGGCGGGACTTATGCTGACAAACGGCACCGGCGCTTACGACACCGTGCTGCCGGAGCATATGCTCTCGCTGCTTTTCGCTCTCAATATGCACATTCCCGGCTACTGGGAAAACCAGAAGGCCCACAGCTGGAAAAGATTGGGCTGGTCGGACTATATTTCCGGCTCCACCTGCCTTATGCTGGGGGCGGGCAGCATCGGCTGCGGCTTTTTAAGACGGATGAAGGCTATGGGAGCCTACACCATCGGCGTGCGCCGTTCAGGCTCGTCAAAGCCCGACTATGTAGACGAGATGCACGGCATGGCGGATATTGATGAGCTTCTGCCCAGAGCGGACGTGGTGGCCATGGCTCTGCCCGGCACGCCGGAGACCGTGAATATCATGGATGAAAGACGGCTGGGGCTGATGAAAAAGGGCGCGAAGCTCATAAACTGCGGCCGTGGCAGCGCCGTCAATGCCGAAGCGCTGAGAGACGCCCTTGTTTCCGGCAGGCTTTCCGGCGCGGGACTGGATGTGGTGTATAAAGAACCCCTGCCGGAGGATTCTTTTCTGTGGGACACCCCCAACCTTATCATCACGCCCCATGTGGCCGGGGGCTGGA
>CAZLIJ010000249.1:0-2487 GCA_964559305.1 uncultured Oscillospiraceae bacterium
TGGGCGATATAAAGGCGAACACCTGTTTTGCGCGTATAGTACTGCTTCGGGTCGGCGTTATGGACGGCGACGACGAGGAAGTCTACCGCGCGCTGAAGGATATCGAGTTTTGCAAATACCATGTCAATCCGGACGGATACATGGTTCGCATGTCCCCGGAATCCTATCGTGAACAGGTTCGCGTCAGCAAGGCCGCCCTGCGCCAGGGAGTAAATTTCCGGGCAATTGGCGCCGGCTATATTGCCAAGTACAAGGAAAACCCCGATGTTCTCAACGTGAAGGTCATTTTTGTCACCGACCCGAAGTTTGATTTTGATTCGTTCAAAGTCAGCGCCAAGATGGCCGATGATATAACCTCAACGCTGACCCACATTCTGGAGGGGCTGCCTACCGATTGCACCGTCTGCCAACTCAAAGATATCTGCGACGAGGTGGAGGGCATGAAGGAGCTGCACTTTGGACAGACTGCAAAAGAAGCCGAAAAGCATAAATAAGTAAAAAATCTCCGCCGTAAGGCGGAGATTTTTTGCGCGGTAAATGCAAATCAGATTTTTTTGTATTTCGCGCCGTTGGGAATGTCGGTTATCTCTATTCCGGCGGCCTTCAGCTCATCGCGTATGCGATCCGCCTCGGCAAAGTTTTTGGCTTTTTTCGCGTCTCTGCGGGCAAGAATTTTTGCTTCAACATCGGCGTCAGGTGCCCCGGATTCGGAGATGACCGTAAATTCGCTGCCGGATGCTGCGCCGGCTGCTTTTTTGTCGGCTTCGCGCTTGGCGTTTGCTTTTTCTATGAGATCAAGACTCAAAACCTTGTCAAAATCAGCGATGACTGCCAGCTTAGTAGCGTCGTTGGCGTCGTATTTCAGCGCGTCGTAAACGCAGGTTATAGCCACAGAGCTGTTAAGATCGTTACCCAGCGCGTCGATGAATTTTGCCTTCAGCGCGTCAAACGCGGCCTTGTCAACCGCACCGTCACTTGGATTCAGCGCTGCAATGCGGGCAATTAGCTTTGCATAGGTCACGGAGGCGTTGTCAAGATTCTCCCAGGTAAATACAAGGGATTTGCGGTAGTGGCTCTGCAGGCAGAAAAGCCTGTATGCCAGCGGATCATAGCCCTTCTGCTCCAGCAGCGACACGGTCAAAAACTCGCCGCTGGACTTGGACATTTTGCCGCTGGTGGTGTTCAGGTGGTGGACGTGTACCCAATAATTGCACCAATGATGCCCCAAATATGACTCTGACTGGGCAATTTCGTTGGTGTGGTGGGGGAAGGCGTTATCTATGCCGCCGCAGTGTATATCAAGATCATCACCCAGATGCTTCATGGAAATACCCGAGCACTCGATATGCCATCCTGGATAACCCACGCCCCAGGGGGAGTCCCATTTAAGGGCCTGATCCTCAAATTTTGACTTGGTAAACCAGAGCACAAAGTCGTTTTTGTTGCGCTTGTTGCTGTCCTCGTCAACGCCTTCACGGACGCCAACGGCCAGATCGTCCTCATTGAAGTCGTTGAAAATATAGTATTTTTCCAGCTTTGAGGTGTCAAAATATACGTTGCCGCCGGCCAGGTAAGCGTAACCTGTGCCCATGAGCTTGGCGATTATTGTGATATACTCATCAATGCAGTTTGTTGCGGGCTCCACCACGTCGGGCCGTTTGATATTAAGCTTGCGGCAGTCGTCAAAGAAGGCGTCGGTATAGTACTGGGCAATCTCCAGCACGGTTTTGTGCTCCCGATGAGCGCCCTTGAGCATTTTGTCCTCGCCGGTGTCGGCGTCGCTGGTCAGATGGCCAACGTCGGTGATATTCATGACCCGTTTCACGTTGTAGCCCTGATATCTGAGGAATTTTTCCAGAATATCCTCCATAATATAAGAGCGCAGGTTGCCGATATGGGCAAAATGGTACACGGTTGGGCCGCAGGTATACATTTTCACGATGTCGGGATGATTAGGCACAAACTCCTCTTTTTTGTGGGACGCGGAATTATAAAGATACATTTCATACACTCCTTTGTTCAAGTGTGCTTCAGCCGCACACTGTTATGGCTCCGATATAATTTCTCAGTTCGCAGATCTGTGAGCGCAGATCGTCCAGCTCCGCGCGCACTGGGTCGGACACGCTGACCTGATCCACCTCTGTGGCGTAATCCTCAACCTTCTGGCCATCCCGCTTTATTATTCTGGCGGGGATGCCAACGGCGGTGGAATTGGCGGGGATTTCGGAGAGCACCACGGAGTTTGCGGCGATACGGCAGTTGTCGCCAACCTTGAAAGGTCCAAGGACTTTCGCGCCGGTGCCGATGAGAACGTTATTGCCGATGGTGGGGTGGCGCTTACCCTTATCCTTGCCGGTGCCCCCAAGCGTTACGCCGTGATAAATAAGGCAGTCGTCGCCGATCTCGGCGGTCTCGCCGATGACAATGCCCATGCCGTGGTCGATAACAAGCCGCCTGCCTATCTTTGCGCCGGGGTGTATTTCAATG
>CAZLIJ010000250.1:0-2477 GCA_964559305.1 uncultured Oscillospiraceae bacterium
CAGCGGGGCACAGCTCTGGCTGACAGGCAGCTGGGCACGCTGAACGCCCGGGAGGAACACACCGTGCATCCGGTGAGCTTTATGAGCTGAGGAAGGCTTCTGCGGCGGGGCTGGACTTTTACCCTGCCTTCTGGTAAAATATAAAAACCGGGAAATATTCCCGGATCATATTTTGAAATGAGGTTTTATTTTGTTCGGGCGCTTAAAAGTCCGCTCATGCCTGATCGCCGTTGCCAGCAGCGCCTTCATGGCCTTTGGACTATATCATGTTCATTCTTTCTCCGGCGTGACCGAGGGCGGCGTGCTGGGTATGACTTTGCTTTTGCACCACTGGCTGGGCATTTCACCGGCCATATCGGGCTTTATACTTAATCTGGCCTGCTATCTTGTGGGCTGGAAGCTGCTGGGCAGGGAATTCATAGCCTATTCGCTGGTGTCCGCCGGCGGTTTTTCTATTTCTTATAAGATTTTCGAGCAGTTCGACCCGCTGTGGCCCCAGCTGGCCCAGATGCCGCTGATGGCGTCGGTGGTGGGCGCGCTGTTCGTGGGTATAGGCGCGGGGCTTTGTGTGCGCGTAGGGGGCGCTCCCGGCGGGGATGACGCCCTTGCCATGAGCATTTCCCGCGTGGCTCATATAAAAATTGAGTGGGTATATCTTCTCAGCGACCTTGTTGTGCTGGCGCTGTCCATAAGCTACATCCCCCTAAACCGTATAGCCTATTCGCTTTTGACCGTGATACTCTCCGGCCAGATAATAGGACTTATCCAGCGCATACCGGCGCCAAAATGCAAAGAACCGGCCTGATGTTTCAGGCCGGTTTTTTGAGCTTTTATCGTAGTAAGGATTATTTAAGCCCAGCGCCCAGATCGTGCAGCTCGATGCTGCAGCCTATCTGGAAAAAGGCGCAGGCGCCCTGACTGAGCATTTTTGCCGCCGCGGGCGCGTCCGGCTCATAGCTTTGGATAAGGGTGTAAAGCTCCTTGTACTGCTCGTTTATATAGGCGATAATATCCTCCATGTCCATGGTTATGGCGGCGGCCACGGTGTCGAACACATTGCCGGTAAAAAGCTCGCTGAATATTTTGTTGGCGTCAAAGCCCTCGGAGTCGATATTATAGCTCAGGGCAAAGTACATACCTGAGAGCATGGATATGGTGGAGAGATTGAAATAAAGACCTCTAAGGTCCTCGGCGAAGTGCTGAACAAAACTCTCGTTTGAAAGCCAGTAGTTGACGAAATTCTGCCCGGTCTCCCACAGCTCCTTGACGTAGATGATCTCGTTTTCGCCGGAAAGCCAGTTCTTATCCGCGGCGGCCCGGGAAAAAACATGGAGTATGCTGTTGAGGAACTCGCCCATGACCTGATTTTCGCCTTCCTCGGCGGCGTCGTGCCCCTCGGCGATAAAAATGCCGCAGCAGGCCTTCAGCTCGTCGCTGAGATAGGATATGGCCTTGGTTCGGATATCATGGGGCACCTCGCCGTAAAAAGCCTCGGCGATGCTGCCGGTGATGGCGGCAATGGTGTCGGAGTCGCCGCCCAGCGATACCGCGATGCGTACCGCGTCCTCAAAATCCGCGGATTCAAGGAAAGCTTCGATGGCCTGCGGCACGCTGCCCTGACAGGTCTCATTGAAGGTGTAGCCCTCCCGGATGCCGTCTATGGTGAAATCAAGCTTGTAGTATTTTGATTCTATGTATTCCCGTATCTCCGCCTTGCTTTTGCGCACCCGGCCCAGGTATATGGCGGCGGCCACGGCCTGAGCGCCCTTTATGCCCTCGGGGTGATTGTGGGTGGGCTCCGCCGAGGCTTTGGCCAGCATTTCGGCCTCCTCCACGCTGCCCGCCGCCCAGGCCACCGGGGATACCCGCATGGCGCTGCCGTTGCCGAAGCTCTCATAAGGGCCCATTGTTTTGTCCGCAAGCCAGCGGGCAAATCTGCCGCCGTAGCCACGGTTAGGGTATTTTTCGCCCAGAGCGCGCATCTGCGCGGCCACCTCGTCGCGAAAAGCGGAGAGGCTTTTCTGCTGGCGATAGGTGTGCAGGGCATTGGCCACGGCAACGGTCATAACAGTGTCGTCCGTGAAATCACAGCCCTGGCCGAACAGGGGGAAATCCTTGCTCTTGATGTTGTTGAATTCGTATATAGAACCAATAATGTCTCCGGTGACAGCTCCGAACATGACCAGACCTCCAGATCATATGTATTTCCGTTATCTGGCAGTTATTATACCACTACGCACTGATAAAGTCACTACAAACAAGCGCCTGAACCCCCATGGCGCTTGTTTTGTTTTTCTGCTGAAAATGTTATGAAAATACTGCATAAAAGCGATATTGCTTTAAATAGCTGTTGTTAAAACTGCTCGTTCTTTAATGAAGTGATTTGTGACAGGTGCGAATTGACAGGATTATTCGGCAAGACTAAACTATATAATGATAGATAATCAAAATATAGCGAACAAAATGGCAAATGTGAA
>CAZLIJ010000251.1:0-2476 GCA_964559305.1 uncultured Oscillospiraceae bacterium
CCCTGAAGCTCTCCCCCGTCCATCAGGTGCTGGTGGAAAAGAGCATAAAGGGCTACAAGGAGATAGAATACGAGGTCATCCGTGACAAAAACGACACGGCCATCACCATATGCAACATGGAAAATCTGGACCCTGTGGGCATACACACCGGCGACTCCATCGTGGTTTGTCCCAGCCAGACCCTGACCAACAAGGAATACCAGCTCCTGCGGGACAGCGCCCTTAAAATAATCCGGGAGCTGAAAATAGAGGGCGGGTGCAACGTGCAGTTCGCGCTGGATCCCCAGTCCTTCCGCTACTATCTCATCGAGGTAAACCCCCGGGTGTCCCGCTCCTCCGCCCTTGCCAGCAAGGCCAGCGGCTATCCCATCGCCAGAGTATCGGCCAAGATCGCCGTGGGCATGACGCTGGACGAAATACCCATAGCCAACACCCCCGCCAGCTTTGAGCCCACGCTGGACTATGTGGTCACCAAAATACCCCGCTTCCCCTTTGATAAATTTGCCGACGCCAACAACCGCCTTTCCACCCAAATGAAGGCCACCGGCGAGTGCATGAGCATAGGCCGCAATTTTGAGGAAAGCCTGCTAAAGGCCGTGCGCTCGCTGGAGATAGGCGCGCACCACCTGCATATGCCGAAGTTTGATACCATGCCCACGGAGGAAATGCTCTCTTACATCGCTCTGGGCACAGACGACCGGATATTTGCCGTGGCGGAGCTTATGCGCCGGGGCGCGGACCCGGAGACCGTAAACGAAATAACCCTTATAGATATGTTTTTCATAAACAAGATAAAGCACATCACCCTTTTGGAAAAAGAGGCCGCCGGCCTGCCCATGGATATAGACGAGCTGCGGTATCTGAAAAAATACGGCTTTTGCGACAAGGTCATCGGCGAGCTGTGGGGCTGCGGGGAAAACGACATTTACGCCCTGCGGAAGAAAAACGGCGTCTGCCCCGTATATAAAATGATAGACACCTGCGCTTCGGAATTCGACAGCTACATACCCTACTTCTACTCCACCTGGGCCGACGAAAACGAGAGCGTTGTTTCCGACAGAAAAAAGATAATAGTTTTGGGCTCCGGGCCTATCCGCATCGGTCAGGGCATCGAGTTCGACTACTCAACAGTCCACGCGGTGATGACCATTAAAAAGCACGGCTGCGAGGCCATAATAATAAACAACAACCCCGAAACTGTTTCCACGGACTATACCTGCTCGGACAAGCTCTATTTTGAGCCGCTGACCGTGGAGGACGTGATGAATATCATAGACCTTGAAAAGCCCATGGGCGTCATCGCCTCTTTGGGCGGGCAGACCGCCATCAATCTGGCCCGGCCCCTGATGGAGCGGGGCGTGAAGATTATCGGCACGGACTGTGAGGCCATCGACAGAGCCGAAAACCGGGAAAGCTTTGAAAAGGTGCTGCAAACGCTGGACATCCCCCAGCCCATGGGCGGCGCCGTGACCAACATCGAAGACGGCCTTGCCGTGGCGGCGCGGATAGGCTATCCCGTGCTGGTGCGCCCCTCCTTTGTGCTGGGCGGCAGAGCCATGCAGATAGTGGCCAACGCCCAGCAGCTCAGGCACTATCTCCGATCAGCCGTGGAAATAGACGCTGACAAGCCCGTGCTGGTGGATAAATATATCGCCGGCAAGGAGGTGGAGGTGGACGCCGTGTGCGACGGGGAAAACGTGTTCGTACCGGGCATAATGGAGCTGGTGGAGCGCACCGGCGTCCACTCCGGCGACTCAATAAGCGTGTACCCCACCTTCAGTCTGAGCCGCAAGGTCAAGGACACAATTCTTGAATACACCAAGCGGCTGGGGCTGGGCATAGGCATTGTGGGACTTTACAATATACAGTTCATTGTGGACAAAAACGACAACGTATATATCATCGAGGTCAATCCCCGCTCCTCCCGCACGGTGCCCTTCCTGTCAAAAGCCACAGGCTACTGTCTGGCGGACATCGGCACGCTGGTGATCTTGGGGGTAAGCCTGCGGGCCCAGGGCTTCACGGAGATATATCCCATGGAAAAGCAGCGCTGGTATGTCAAGGTTCCCGCCTTCTCGTTTTCAAAGCTTCGGGGCATGGACGCCTATCTCTCCCCGGAGATGAAATCCACCGGCGAGGCCATCGGCTACGACAAAAAAATGACCCGCGCCCTTTATAAGGCTCTTCAGGCCTCGGGAATGCAGGTTTCAAACTACGGCACGGTGTTCGTCACTATCGCCGACGCCGACAAGGCCGAGGCTCTGCCCCTTATCCGACGCTTTTACAATCTGGGCTTTAACATCGAAGCCACCCACGGCACCGCCGTATATCTCCGGGAGCACGGCATACGCACCAGAGAGAAAAAGAAGGTCAGCGAGAGCGACGACATTCTCGACTCCATCCGGCAGGGCTATGTCAACTACGTCATCAACACCCGGGACATCGCCGCTGACGCCGCCGCTCTCACCGACGGACA
>CAZLIJ010000252.1:0-2473 GCA_964559305.1 uncultured Oscillospiraceae bacterium
GAGGGTGGCTGAGGCCTTCGTGACTCCGTTTTTATATGCGCGAAGTTTCAAAGGTGAAGGGCTGATCACCGTTGAGAAAGCAAAACGCGCCGGGGAGAAAGAAAAAATGGAGGTTTCACTTCATGTCAAAGTTTAAAAATAATATTTTTATCATCATTACCGGCCTGGTGGTCGGCGCTCTGTCCGTGATTCTTGTTGCCGGCGGCAACCCGCTTAATATGGGCTTTTGTATAGCCTGCTTCATCAGAGATACAGCCGGAGCCGTTGGCCTGCACAGAGCAGAAGCGGTTCAGTACATACGCCCTGAGATAATCGGCCTTGTGCTGGGCGCCATGGTAATGTCCATGATCGGCGGCGAGTTCAAGGTGCGCGGCGGATCGTCCCCTGTGCTTCGCTTTGTTCTTGGTTTCAGCGTTATGGTAGGCGCACTGATGTTTTTGGGCTGCCCGCTGCGCATGGTCATCCGTCTGGGCGGCGGCGACTGGAACGCCCTTTTGGGTCTCGTGGGCTTCGCCGGCGGCATCCTTGTGGGCACCGTGTTCCTGAAAAAAGGTTTTACACTTAAAAAATCCATGCCCCTTTCCAAGCTGGAGGGCATCGCCATGCCGGCAGTCAATGTAGGCCTTCTGGCGCTGCTGATAGCCGCGCCCGCCTTTATCTTCTTCTCCGCAGAAGGCCCCGGCTCCATGCACGCCTCCATCATCCTCACGCTGGGCGCCGGCCTGCTGGTGGGCGCTCTGGCACAGAAATCCCGTCTTTGCATGGCCGGCGGCATACGCGACGCCGTCATGTTCAAGGACTTCCATCTGCTGACGGGCTTCATCGCCATTTTTGTGGCCGTGCTTGCCGGAAACCTCATCGTGGGCGCCATGGGTCTGCGGGGCGGCTTCAATCCCGGCTTCGCCGATCAGCCGGTGGCTCACACCGACTGGCTGTGGAATATCATGGGTATGTTCCTTGTGGGTCTGGGCTCTGTGTTTCTGGGCGGCTGCCCTCTGCGCCAGCTGGTGTTGGCCGGCAGCGGCAGCAGCGATTCCGCTGTCACCGTTCTGGGCATGACTCTGGGCGCTGCCGTATGCCACAACTTCAGCCTTGCATCCTCTGCTAAAGGCCCCACGGGCAACGGCAAGATCGCTGTTATCGTATGCCTGGTAGTGGTTGTTATAATCGGACTTTTGAACACAAAGAAAGCTGAGGAATAATTATGAAAACCATTGATACAAGAGGATATTCCTGCCCCGAGCCGGTGATCATGACGAAAAACGCCATCGCCGGCGGCACTCCGCTGAAGGTTCTTGTGGACAACGAGACACCCTTGCAGAATGTCACCCGCTTCGCTGTGAACGCCGGATATAAGGTCTCCCACAAGGCGGTGGGCGACGACTACGAGATAACAATAGAGTAATGGATCAGATAGCCACGTTTCACACCCATTTGGGCGCAATTCGTTTCGAAAAAAAGCTCCTAAGCCTGGGCGACAAGGGAGCGACTATGATGCCTGTGCCGCGAAAGCTTTCGGCTTCCTGCGGAACCTGCGTCCGCTTTGCCCTGCCCTTTGAAGCCGAATGGGCCAATGAGGATCTTGACGCCGTTTATGTGGTGGAAGGCGCGGGATATCGAACGATCTTTCAATCGGAAGAATAGGAATACGCATTATGCTGTCGGACGGGGCAGCCCCACAGCTCCGTCCGGCGGACAACGCAGAACACTGGTGAGGTGACGAAAATGTACAACGGAGCAATTCCCGACATTACGATCAGACGGATCGGAAAATATATGAGGACCATGGAGACCCTTGATAAAAAGGGGATCACAGTCATTTCCTCCAGAGAAATGGGAGAGATGCTGGAATGTACCTCATCGCAGGTGCGTCAGGATCTGAGCTACTTCGGAAAATACGGCCTGCAGGGCTTCGGCTACGCCGTGGGACTGCTCCGTGACGACCTTATCCATATCCTGGGCGCTGACAGGGGCTTTTCCGCAGCTGTTGTGGGTACGGATTTTACCGGCGCATACCTGCTGAAAAAATCAGTGCTCCAGAAGCGGGGCCTTCGGGTGGTTTCCGCCTTCGACAAGACTCCACATAATATAGGCCGGGCTATAAACGGCGTGACCGTGCGGAATATCGATGAGCTGCCGGACTTTGTTCAAAATACGCCCGTACTTATCGCTGTGCTGTGCGTTCCCCCTGAGGATGCGCAGGAAACCGCGGAAAGGCTCATCGCCAACGGTGTGAAGGCCATATGGAACATTACCGGCCGCGATCTTACGCTCCCTACCGGGATAGCCGCGGAAAGCACCCATCTGGAGGACAGCCTTCTGTCCCTTGCCTATCGCCTGAAGGAGAGCCAGGAGAACGAAGAGCTGGCGTCGGGAGAATAGTAAAAGAAATCAAAAATGGTCACAAGCGTGAAATGCCCGGAAAATTTAAATCAGCGCCCGGCAGCCAGAGGCCGCCGGGCGCTGATTTAAA
>CAZLIJ010000253.1:0-521 GCA_964559305.1 uncultured Oscillospiraceae bacterium
CCTTCTCCCTTCGGCGCTTGAAGCGGTCTTTCTCCCTGTGGCAGGAAAAGCTGGACGGCAAAGCCTGGAACATGCTGTATCTTGAAAACCACGACCATCCCCGGGTCATTTCCCGCTACGGCAGCGAAAAATACCGGGTGGAAAGCGGCAAAATGCTCTCCGCCGCCTATCTTTTCCAAAAAGGCACGCCCTTTGTGTATCAGGGGCAGGAGCTGGGCATGACCAACTGGCGCCCGCCCTCCCCAAAGCTTTACGAGGATGTGCAGACCCGCTGGCAGTATAACAACGTAGGCGTCCGCCTGCCCCAAAGACTGCGGCTTGAAAAGCTGTGGCGAGCCTCCCGGGACTCCGCCCGAACGCCCATGCAGTGGTCGGATGAAAAAAACGCCGGCTTCACCGCCTGAAAGCCGTGGTTTTACGTCAATCCCAATTATAAGGAGATAAACGCCGCCGCCCAGGAAAACGACCCTGATTCCCTGCTGAACTTTTACCGGGCAGCCATCAGGCTGAGAAAAAGTCTG
>CAZLIJ010000253.1:531-2408 GCA_964559305.1 uncultured Oscillospiraceae bacterium
CATGACCGCGGAAGGGCAGCGGGTGCTGGTCATATGCTCCTTCACCGAAAAGCCTGTGCGCTTTGACGCTCCCGCGGGTTTCCGGCTTTCAGATGGCCGCCTGGCGCTGAAAAATTATGGAGCTGGCGACGAGGGCAGCGGCTTTGTAACAAAGCCCTACGAAACGAGGGTCTATATCTTTGAGCAGTAACAAATCGACGCGCCGAAACAGTGTTTCGGCGCGTCGTTTATTTTATTCTCAGCATGAAAAGCCCGGTTGAAAGCCCCGTGGGGCGGTTGAAGCGGTGCAGCTCGAAAAGCTGCTCGGGGTCGCCTGTGAGATAATTCATTCCCGCCTTGCACGTCAGCGCCGCCTTGAAGCCCATGTCCTTCAGCGCGGCCTCCGCTTCGGGGCTGATTTTACCATAGGGATAGGTGAAGGTCTCCGGCGCTTTGCCGGTCTTTTCTTCAAGGACGCTCTGGAGCTTTGAAATATCCTCAGTCAGCGCGGCGCGGTATTCCTCCGTGCTCTCCCTGTACATTTTTTTGCAGCCTCTGCGGCCATCTGGTGCGTTTTCGTGCATATTCCAGGTGTGGTTGGCGATCTCCACATATCCGGAATCAGACAGCTCCCTCACCTCGTCCCAGCTCAGGTGAGCAAAGGCCGCGCCGCCGTTTGCCGACGCGTTTTCGCTGCCGGAGCCGATGACGGAGACCACAGCCTTCATGCCCGTGTCCCGCAATATGGGCAGCACATCGGTGAGGTTATTCAAATATCCGTCGTCCAGCGATATGACCACCGGCTTTTCCGGCAGCGGCGTCCCGTCGTACACATAGTCTATAAGGTCAGAAACAAACACGGCGGTGTAGCCGTTTCTTTGCAGGTACTCCATGTCCGAGCGGAAAACATCGTCGGTGACAATGTACCTTCCGGCTTTGGTTTCATCCTCGCACACGCTGTGGTACATCAAAATGGGCACGGCGGGGCCGGCGCTGTTCCTCGCAGCCCTCACGCCGAAAAACGCCCCCGCCGCGACAATAAGCGCGGCGGCTATAATAAGTGTTATTGTTTTTCTTTTTTTCATGCCAATACTATACATCTTTTATTTCATCTGAGCAATGAAAAAGCCGCCCCAATGGAGCGGCTTTTGTTCAGTCTTTTTCAGGCTGCTGCTGATAATCCGTGTGCTCCCGCAGGAATTTCTTTTCCTCCGGCTTCAGATCAAGGCCGATGGTACCGCCGGGATTCATATTGTAATTGGGGTCAAAGTAGTCCTTGAGCACCTTGAAAACGCCGTACTCCTTTTCACCCACATAGCCCTCCAGCCAGGGGGCGAACATCTTGCCGATGCCGTGGTGGTGGCTGATGGCCGCGCCGGAGCGCTGGATAGCGTCCAGAATAGTGCTGTGATAAGCCCTGAACTGCTCCTCGTCCTGCATTTTGGTCAGGAAAATGAAGTAGAGGTTGGCGCCCTGGGGATAGCAGTGTGACATATGGGTGGTGACCACAGTGTTGGGCAGGGCGTGGCATATTTTGCGCACATCCGCGTGGACTTGCTCCATATTTGACCAGTTGACAGTGCACTCCAGCGTGTCGGTGACGATGCCGAAATCCATCATGGTGTCCCGCAGATAGGGGTCGTTGAAGCGGCCCTTTTCCCAGCTTCTGCACACATAGCCCGTCAGGGGCAGACCGCCGTGCTTTATGGCGATGCGGGCGATCTTGGAGGCCACGTTTATTGAATAGCCCAGCTCGCCGTCGGTGAAGCCCAGGAACATACACCGCTCCATATCCTCATAGCCCAGCTTTTCCATGATGGGCTTCAGGGGCGTGTCCTCCACGTTGTAAAGGCGCATCATCATGCTGGTCTCCTCCGGGTCGGAAAGCCGGAAAACCG
>CAZLIJ010000254.1:0-2407 GCA_964559305.1 uncultured Oscillospiraceae bacterium
AACCGGCATCCGCTCGACGACGGCGTTTTCATCGGCAGCGGCGGGCATCTCGTCCTCGGAGCGGCGATAGATGACATAGACCTTGTCGGCGCCAAGACGCACAGCGGCCCGGGCCACATCCATGGCAACGTTGCCGCCCCCGATGACGGCGACCTTTTTGCCCACGGAGGGCTTGCTGCCGGTGTTGACGGCGCGCAGGAAGTCAAGTCCTGTCCATACGCCCTTAAGATCGTCGCCCTTGCAGCCCACTGCTGTGCCCTTGGAAGCGCCAATGCCCAGATAGAAGGCCTCGTAGCCCTGCTTGCGCAGCTCGGGGATGGTGACGTCCTTGCCCACTTCAACGCCGGTCTTGAACTCCACGCCCATTTCCTTCAGGATGTCTATTTCGGCCTTGACGACTTTCTTTTCAAGACGGAACTCGGGGATGCCCATGGTGAGCATACCGCCCAGAACCTTTTCCTTTTCGAAAACGGTCACGGGATAGCCCTTGATCTTCAGATAGTATGCGCAGCTCAGTCCGGCAGGGCCGGCGCCGATAACGGCTATCTTGTTGGTATAGGGCTTGCCGATCTGGTTGAGCAGGGAGGGAACGAACTTGTTCTCGTCCTTCAGCTCCTGGTCGGCGATGAACTTTTTGATATCGTCAATGGCGATGGGATCGTCCATGCTGCCGCGGGTGCAGGCGTCCTCGCAGACCTTGTTGCAGATGCGGCCGCAGACGGCGGGGAAGGGGTTCTCTTTCTTGATAAGCTCAAGAGCGTCTTTGTACTTGCCCTGAGAGGCCAGCTTTATGTAGCCCTGTACGGGGATGTGGGCGGGGCACTTGGCCTTGCAGGGGGCGGTGCCTTCGTCCACCACGTCGGAGCGGGTGGTGCGGTAATCAACGTTGTAGTCCTTGATGGTCCAGAACTTGTCCATGGGGGTGGCAGCGGGCTTGGCTTCGGGAGCCGGATCCACCGCGCACAGCTTCTGACCCAGCTTCATGGCGTTGAGCTGGCAGTTTTCAACACACTGGCCGCAGGCCACGCATTTTTCCTTGTCGATCTTGGCCACATAGTTGGAGCGGATGGAGTCGGGGGTGTTGAAGTAAGCGCCGATACGCAGAGCGAAGCAGGAGCAGCCGCAGCAGTTGCAGATGGCGCTGGTCTCTTTGAAGCCGTCGGTCTGGTTCAATTCGTGGACAAGGCCGTTGTCCTCGGCGCGCTTGAGTATCTCGTAAGCCTCCTCCTTGGAGACCAGACGGTGAGCGCCGGCCTTGGAGAAGTTGATGGCGTTGTCGTTGAGGTAGATGCACATATCCTCCTCAAGATGGCCGCAGCCCTCGCCCATCAGTCTGCGGGCCCGGCGGCAGGAGCAGGGGCCAACGGAAATGGCGGTGGCGCTTTCGATAAGGGTGGAGATCTCGTCGTAGGAGGCGGCCTTGGTGTTGTTCTTTATGGCCTTCTCCACGGGGATAACACGCATGAAGGACATACCCGGCGCGGTGTTGGGCACCAGAATAGCCAGTCTTCTGCGGGTGTATTCCTCAAAGCAGTAGCCCAGATCCGGATATCTGTCGCACTGCTCCCGGTTGGAGAGGATGCCCTCCATGATGCCGGGTACCCAGATGGGATAGTAGTAGCAGGTGACGCCGTCCACATAGTGGATGCGGATAACGCCGGCCTTGATAAGCTTATCCAGCTGCGCCTGGGTGAAATCGACGTCCTTGCCGGCTCTGCGGGCGATATCCTCCACAGAGCGGTTTGCGTTGAGACGCATGTGCATCATGATCTCGCACATATCGTCATCCACAATGGGCTCCAGAATGCGGTACTCGGGATCGCTGTAAGTAATGCCGGTGTAGGTGAGGCTCTCCAGACTGACCTTGGTGGCCAGCTTCAGAATATTGGGTCTGTGTGCCATGCTGTTCCTTCCTTTCGGTATATATAATATTTTTCTATCTTATTTCCGACAGCGGAACTCATAAGTAATTTAATTATAATGTATAACCCATGACCATTTCAAGTGATTTAGTCAGTTAATTAACATTTTGCTTACAAAATTTTCTACTGTGGTGGTTGAAAAACAGCCACCACAGCCGGAGCAACTGACAGATTGACTGACAGGCTGGTTTTTTGCCGGAAAATATGAATAAATTGTCAAATGTAAATGTGACTATTGACTTTTATTTGCGGGAATGCTATATTAGCACTCGACAGATGAGAGTGCCAGCAAGCGGGAAAGCAGAGTGCTAAAGCCCGGTGCTGATAATGACGGCAGGTGATAGCGTGGATCTGAGCGAGCGGAAAAAGAAAATACTTGCCGCCGTGGTGGACGAATACATCCGCACAGCGGAGCCGGTAGGCAGCAAGACCATCCAGGAGACCGCCTGTCTGGGCTGCTCGTCGGCCACCATACGCAACGAACT
>CAZLIJ010000255.1:0-2380 GCA_964559305.1 uncultured Oscillospiraceae bacterium
TCGCCCAAGGAGACACAGCTGCTGGCATTTTTCGCGGCCAACACAGGACGGGAGTTTTCGCCGCTGGAGCTATATAACGCGGTGTGGGGGGAGGACGGCGGAGCCGAGCTTGGCACGGTGAAGGCCCATATCTCCCGCCTGCGCAGCAAGCTGAAGCTGGACGACGGCAGCCCCTTTGAGCTTAGTCTTACGCCGGAGAAAAAGTATCTTTTTCTGAAGGTGCGCTTTGAAGGGGAACAGTAAAGCTGATGACGGTTCCCGCGCCGGGGGTGCTGCGGGCGGTGATGTGCCCGCCGTGGGCCTCCACAAAATATCTGCATATATACAGTCCCAGACCGGTGCCGGTGTTTCTGCCGTCGCCGGCCTTTTCTTCGCCCCGCTCATAGCGATCAAATATGTGGGGCAGCAGCCGGGGCGATATGCCCTGGCCGTCGTCCGCCACGGAAAACACGGCGTCGTCCCCATCCCGGGACAGGGTGACGGTGATAAGGCCGTTTTGCGTGTGCCGGGTGGCGTTGGCCAGAAGATTGATGAGCACCTGCTTTATACGCGCCCCGTCGCAGAAAAGTGAAGTGGGGCTATCCTCCCGCCGGAATGTAACAGTGTTTCCCCGGCCGGAGAACATGGGATAGTAGGTGTTCAGCGTATCGGAAATGAGCTGGGTGGGGGAGATGTTTTCCCTGTTGAGACATATCCGGCCCTCGTCAATGGCGGTCACGTCCAGAAGCTGGGAGACCATCAGCGCAAGACGGTCGGCCTCGGCTGTTATTACGCACATATTGCGGTCAACGGCGTCACGGCTGTCCCCATCCCGGCGCAGCAGAGCCCGGCTGTCCTGAGCGCAGCCGCTCATAACGGTCAGCGGAGTTTTCAGCTCATGGGAGATGTTGCCCAAAAACTCGGTTTTAAGCCTGTCCACCTCGGCCAGAGCTCGCTTTTCGTCCTCGGCCTTTTTCAGGGCGTATTCCTGCTCCAGCTGCTCCCGCTCCACCGGAGTGGCCAACACCGCGGTGGTTTTGCGGGCGATGACGATGAAAGCCGCCGCCATGCCCAGCCATATAAGGGCCAGCGTACCCACCAGCTCCCGGCGGGTTTCTGCAATAGCCTGCTGAGCCTTGTTTTGGTTTTCTTCCGCGGTGTCGCGCAGCACCTGAACCGCAAGGGAGGATGGAATATCCGGCGTGAGGATACCAAGCTGCATACCGTTTTCTCCGGGCTGGATCACCAGCATCACGGTCTCGTCCGCTGAATAGGCGGCGACGCCGCCAACACGGGCTGAATAGTCAAGAATGCCGTTGTATATTTCGCCCGGGGCAGGCTCCACGCCGTAGGCCGCCGGGTCGGCGTCGATGGTTTTTGACAGCAGCGTCTCCATACGGGCGGCGTCATAGCTGCCGATGCTGTCGGGAAAAACGGCGCGGACAGCCAGCAGCTCCCCATTACGGGCAAGAAACACCACGTCGTCGATGAGCATATCCACATCCTGCATCCGCGCAATAGCTTCATCCAGCAGCGATTCCGGGTCGCCGGAGCCGGTGAGGGTCTTGGCCCCCAGATGCGCCGCGGAAAGCCGCAGGCTGAGATCAGCCTGATAAAAGCCGTTGCGCACCTCAGTGAGTATGGAGTCGTTGGAGGCGTTGGAGGCCTCCATGGTCTGACGGGAAATGCTGCGCAGGCCCATAATTGTTACAGCACAGCTCACCGCCAGCGCCAGCAGCATGACGGAGAGTATGGCCCATAAAAGCCGCCGCCGCAGAGGAGAACCCTTTTTGCTTTTGCCGCTGCTCATATCCCGGTCTCCTTTCAGAATTATTGTGGGGCGCAATTGGGCTGCCGCTTACAAAAATTGCCCTACCTTTGTAGGGCAAGCACATAACTGCGCCGTTTTTCGGCGATAGTATCCATCTTTTTTAATAATCATAAGCTTTTAAAAGGCTGATTGCAATAAAAAACAGAGCGTAAAAAGCCGCGGAACGGTTTTTGAAACCCGTTCCGCGGCCTTTGATTATTAAAGATGCCGGATAAAGTAGATAAGATTTTGAAGTCCGCCTTTGCCCTCCACAAGAGCGCGGGCGCTGTTGATGAACTGCAGATCGGGCACACGCTCTTTTATAATATCTCTCAGACGGTGCTTTATCATGGGCTTGGTGCCGGGGTGCAGCTCTATGTAGAATTTGTCCTTCTCAAGGGCATCGAACACGAAAGGCCCCACGGGGTCGAGAGGCGTGCCGGTGGTGATGACCCGGTCGGCGATGTCCTGAATATGCCTGGCGTAATCGCTGGCGTAGTAGGGGTCGGTATTATCAGTGTAGCGGGCGGGGCGGTGGCGGTAATAGTGGTTCAGATCGGTCTGGACAAAGCTGGGGCAGAACACGGACAT
>CAZLIJ010000256.1:0-2373 GCA_964559305.1 uncultured Oscillospiraceae bacterium
GGCTACCATGGGCACGTCGCCCATGACCTTTTTGCAGGCTTCGATGCCGGTGATGTTGGCGGGGTTGTGCAGGGGGGCAAAGGGGATGCACTCCTGAATGGCGGCCATAACAGCGTCGTCGATCTTCACGGAGGAGGCAAACTTTTCGCCGCCGTGGACCACACGGTGGCCTACCGCGTCTATTTCCTTCATGGAGGCCACAACGCCGTATTCCTTGCTGGTCAGCTTGTCGATGACGGCGGCGATAGCTTCGGAATGAGTGGGCAGAGCGATGTCCTCATCGAACTTGGCCTTGCCGCCAACAAGCGGCGTGTGCTTGAGATGGCCGTCTATACCGATGCGCTCGCAAAGGCCCTTTGCCAGCACTTCCTCGGTATCCATGTCGATGAGCTGATACTTGAGAGATGAGCTGCCGGCGTTGATAACAAGAATCTTCATTTTGTGTTTGTTCCTTTCTGGTGTTGTAAAATGTTCTAAAAACAGGTAAAATGCGCACATAGATTATCAATTTACAATTCTAATACAATTATTAAAAAACGCAAGTCTTTTTTGGGAGGTGCATCATGAACACAGTTGGCATAGTGGCCGAGTACAACCCCTTTCACAGCGGACACGCCTATCATCTTCAGCGGACTAAGCTTATGCTGGGCGATGACTGCGCGGCGGTGTGCGTGATGTCGGGGGATTTTGTCCAGCGGGGCAGCGCGGCCGCTTACAATAAATTTGCCAGAGCGGAAGCTGCGCTCAGGTGCGGCGTTGATCTGGTGCTGGAGCTGCCGCTGGCCTGGTCACTTTCCTCGGCGGAGGGCTTTGCCCGGGGCGCGGTAGGCCTTTTGGACGCACTGGGCCAGTGCACACATCTCTCCTTCGGCAGCGAGTGCGGGGATATAGAGCTTATAAAGGATACGGCCCAGGCACTTATCGACCCGGCCATGAACGCCGCCATAAAAGCGGAGCTGGGCGGGGGCATACCCTATGCCGCCGCAAGACAGGAGGCTCTGCGCCGCCGGGACCCCAGGCTTGCCTCCATTCTGGACACGCCAAACAATATTCTGGCTGTGGAATATGTCAAGGCTATATATAATGAAGGCGCACGGCTGGAGCCTGTCACTGTGCTCCGCTTCGGCGCGGGTCACGACGAGCAGGGCTCCGCCGGCCCCAAATCCGCTTCAGAGATCCGACACCGTATGGCGGAGGGCGCAAATATGAAAGAGTATATGCCCGCCTCGGCGGCGGAGGTGTTTCAAAAAGAGGAGAACGCCGGAAGGGGCTTCATGACCGACGCAGCGCTGGAGACTGCCATTCTTTCAAGACTGAGAATGCTGGACATTGAGACCTTCAACCGCCTGCCGGACGCCGGAGGCGGGCTGGGAACGGCCATATATAACGCCGTGCGGGAGGAAACAGGGCTGGACGCCATCGCGGCGGCGGCAAAATCCCGCTGCTACGCCATGTCCCGGATACGGCGCATGATAATGTGCGCGGCCCTTGGCGTCACCGCCGGAATGTCCGACGGTTTCCCGCCTTACGCACGGGTGCTGGCAGCCAACGAGACCGGCCGGGCGGTGCTGAAAGCCGCCGGTTCCACCACCGATATACCTATAATAACCAAGCCCGCCGACGCCCACGGGTTGTCGTCACGGGTGGAGGGTACGTTTTCATTGGGCGCCGACGCCCACGACCTGTATGTGCTGGGCTACCGGGCGCGGGAGGAGCGCCGGGGCGGCGCCGATTGGCGGACAAGCCCGTATATTGTGCAGCTTGACTGAGCAGGCCGGGCAAAAAGCCGGCGAATTTCGGGCATATTGTTGTTGCAATTCAGTGTGTCGTAGTTTATAATTGCACATGAGCAAAACATCTGTCCATGCCGAATGGACATCACGGCTCACAAAAAGAGTATTTAGGAGGAAACAAGTATGAAAAAGATTCTTGCGCTGGTATTGGTGCTGTGCATGGTTTTCGCACTGTGCGCGTGCGGCAGCTCCAACGGCTCCTCAGCGGGCAGCGACAGCGCAAAGACGCTGAAGATCGGCGTCTTTGAGCCCGCCACCGGCGAAAACGGCGCCGGCGGACAGCAGGAAGTTCTGGGCATTCGCTATGCTCACTCCCTGAAGCCCACTGCCACCATCAACGGCACCGAGTACAAGATCGAGCTTGTCGAGGTTGACAACCAGTCCGATAAGACTGCTGCTGTCACCGCCGCGCAGAGCCTGGTCAGCCAGGGCGTTATCGGCGTTCTGGGCACCTACGGCTCCGGCTGCGCCATTGCCGCCGGCTCCACCTTTGCCGACGCCAAGATCCCCGCACTGGGCTGCTCCTGCACCAACCCCCAGGTCACTGCAGGCAACGAGTATTACTTCCGCGTGTGCTACA
>CAZLIJ010000257.1:0-2361 GCA_964559305.1 uncultured Oscillospiraceae bacterium
CATAAGTGCAGAGCCGGCGGTTTTTATATATTTATTTCTTTTTGCTGTTGAACCAGTTTTCAAATCTGCTGATGTCCCACTTGGCGGGGTCGCCGTTTCCGGTGAAGGCCATGGTAAGGGTGGCCTGCTCCTGATCACTCAGGGGGGTGGAAGCTTCCTTCTGCTTAAGTCCCGCGGCGATCTGCTTGGTCTTGCCCTTCATGATAAGCTTGAGGGGCATTGGCAGAGCGTTGATATTGAAGGCGCCCTGATAATAGAAAACGGGGACGCGCTTGCACGGCAGGCAGTTTTTCTTGCGGGCGGTAGGCTCCAGCGCGGGCGTCTCCGGCCCCATGCCGACCTGGCAAACAGCCTTGACACGGCCCTTCACTCTGGCCTTGCCCAGACCCATGACAAATCCGCCGAAAAGCCAGCCCACATAGGCGACTTTTTCTCTTGGGAACTTTGCCTTGTACTCCTTGACTGGATACGCGGGCACACCTGTGGCCTCAGACATCATCTGCGCATACTTCTTGCAGGAACCGGTGCAGGAACTGTAAAGAATTGCTTTGATCATGTTTTTCCGTCCTTTCGTATAATAATGCGTGTGTCAATTATACAACAAAGACATTGAGAATTACAACTGACATCTGATGTCTGAGTGTAAAACCCCGGCATTTTTCAGAATAATTTCGCCACTTGCAGGATATATTCCGGCAGCGCCCCTTCAAAATCAAGCCCGAAATGTCTTGGAGTGCCCCGCAGGCGGGTGCGTTCAATGGCGTTGGCTGTAAAATCAACTGCCGTCTGCATGGCGGTTTTCAGCGGCGCGCCCCGCACAAGAAGGGCGGAAAACGCCGAGGCGAACACATCACCGGAGCCGTGGAAGGTGCCTTCCCTGGCCTGTCCCATCACCTGAAACGCGCCGGAATCGTCCATCGCCGCCACACCGACGCAGCCCTCCTCCAGGCTGACGCCAGTCACCGCGGCCACATTCGGCCCCATGGCTCTCAGTTTTTCAAGAATCTGGTTTACATAATCTTCCGTAACAACGCCGGGGAGAAATTCTGTGTCCGTTATGAAGCAGGCTTCGGTTATATTGGGCGTCACCACATCGGCTTTTCCGATAAGCTTTCTGAAGCAGTCGGCCATGCGTCCGTCAAGGTTTGCGTAGTAGCTGCCGTTATCCGCCATGGCTGGGTCAACGATAACAAGGGTATCGTCGTTTTTGATAAGGTCTATGGCCCGGCTCAAAAGCTCGCCCTGTTCCGGCGAGGCAAGATAGCCGGAATAGATGCCGTCGAACTTAACGCCCACGTCGTGCCAGTGGCTGGCGATGGGCACTATCTGGTCGGAAAGGTCATGAAATGTCCAGCCCTTGAAGCCGCCGGTATGAGTGGACAAAAGCGCAGTGGGTATGCACGCGCACTCCACGCCGCTGGCGGAAACTATGGGCAGGGCCACGGTAAGCGAGCATTTGCCGAAGCCGGAAATGTCATGGACTGCGGCTATTCTTTTCAGGGGAGAAAGTTCCATTATATCCTCACAGTCCGGGGTACAGAGGGAATCTTGAGCAGATGTCCAGCACCTGATCCCTGCACTCCGGCACGGATTTTTCGCCTTCATCAATGAGGCGGACGATAATTTTGCCGATGGCGCGCATCTCGTCTTCCTTCATGCCCCGGGTGGTGACGGCGGGGGTGCCGAAGCGCATACCGCTGGCCAGACTGGGCTTTTGCGTGTCATAGGGGATGGTGTTTTTGTTGGCGGTGATGTTGGCGCTGTCCAGCAGCTCCTGAACGTACTTGCCGGTAAGCCCGCGGCTCATCACATCGGCCAGCATCATGTGGTTGTCCGTGCCGCCGGTGACAAGGCGCAGTCCGCCTTCCATCAGCGTATCGGCCAGCACCCTGGCGTTTTTAAGCACCTGGATGTTGTATTCTTTAAACTCCGGGGAAAGCGCCTCCTTGAAGCTGACAGCCTTGGCGGCGATGATATGCTCCAGCGGGCCGCCCTGAGTGCGGGGGAACACGCCGGAATTGATCTTTTTGGCAATGGCCTCGTCCTTTGAAAGGATGATGGCGCCTCTGGGGCCCCGGAGGGTCTTGTGGGTGGTGGAGGTGACTACATCGGCGTAGGGCACCGGGGAGGGATGCAGTCCGGTGGCCACAAGGCCGCCGATATGGGCGATGTCCGCCATCAGGTAAGCGCCCACCGCGTCGGCAATTTCACGCATTTTGGCGAAATCGATGATACGGGGATACGCGCTGGCGCCGCAGATGATAAGCTTGGGCTTATTCTCCTCGGCTGCCTGCATTATCATGTCGTAGTCAAGGCGCTCGTTCTCTTTATTGAGCGCGTAGAATGTGGCGTTATAGTATT